>JADGRT010000367.1 GCA_017880715.1 Verrucomicrobiia bacterium
AATGAAGGAATAACTCGCGGATGATGGCGACATCCATGGTCGGCGACGGAGAAAGGAACGACATCTTCCCCTCGCTGTCATAATAGCCATGTTCCGGGGACATGGAGAAAGGGGTCACCAGCCAATGATGCTTTGGTTCCTCCACCATCACCTCCAGCAGGAACTGGGCGGCCCCTTTCATGATCGGATAATATTCCTTGAGGAACTGCCGGTCGCCGGTGAAAGCATAGTGCTCCCAGAGGTGCTGGCAAAGCCAGGCTCCTCCCACCGGCCACATCCCGAATCTCGCCGCATCGGTAGGCGCCGTCCCCCGCCAGAGGTCGATGTTGTGATGAGCCACCCATCCGTTGCAGCCATAATACATTTTGGCCGTTTTGGCGCCGGTGATCGAGATGTCCTTGAGCAGGTCGAACAGAGGCCGATGGCACTCGGACAGGTTGCAGACCTCGGCCGGCCAGTAGTTCATCTCGGTGTTGATGTTGATGGTTTAGCCTTGGAGGATGGCTTTGATTTCAGCCCCACGCTGTTCACGCAAATGACGGCGTAGGTGTGCTTCTTTCCGTTGGCGGAGGTGTCAACAAAACGCATCTGCGGCAGCGGTTGATCCGGTGTGTCGTGATAGGTCATGCTCTGGAATAACGGGCGTCCAAATTTGCCCACGGGTTTGTCCGGCACCATCGCCAGCTCCTGCCCGTCCCGCAGCACAATGAAATTGCGGATGCCGCTTTCAAAATCCGCCGCGGCGTCCCAAGTAATAACTATACCCTGCTCGCCCTTATCCATCGCCTTCACGTTGAACGGCGCGGGCGGAGGCGTGGGGTCGCTGACCGCACCGGTTTTGACGTATTCCATCCACGCCTTGGCCACCGCTTTATTTGGCAGCCAGACCGCTTCATTGACATTGCCCTTGTATTGCGCCGCCGGAACAGCTTCATCGCCCAGCAATGGCGCCAGCCAGGTGTGGCTCATATCGACCGGCTTCAGGGTTTGATCCTTGCCGCCCTTGGCGGGCAACCGCATGGCTAGACAGGCATCCAGGAAGGGTATGGACAGATAACGACTATCGCCGCATTCATGACCTGTCCGGGGGTCCGGCGCAAAGCCAACCGGGGCGCCTTTGGCCCGGTATTCCTGGAATGTTGCCAGCGGCCCCACCCACGGCCGGTTCGGTTTTTCTTTTACGCCGGGATTTCCCATGGCGGGAACCGCATACGCGGCGTCGGGAATTTGCGGCTGGGAAAACTCCGGCCTGGTGCGAAACATGGCCGCTGAGCCAGAACGCATCCAGACTGCGGCGACGCGATCGGGATGAAGCGTGGTCATCACATCGGCCCAGATGCCGCCGCCGGAATGTCCCCAAAGAGCCCAGGGAACGGTCTCCAGCTCGGGATGTCCGGATTTAGCGGCGAACTCGCGGATGGCTTTAAGGAAGGTCTTTTCCGAACCTCGGCGCGGATCGAACCAATGTTCCGATCCTCCGGGGGTGAGATCCACTTTCTCGTTGAGCACATGATAACTTGGCCCAAGGAGAGCGCAGTCCCATTTTTTAGCCAGCGCCTGCCAATGCAGGTCATAGGCGGCGGTGGAACCCTCCTTGGAGGCCGTCGTGCCGGCGCCGTGCTGGTGGACGATGATGGCTCGGATGGTTTTTACCCCTGCTGGAATCCATATCGTGTAGGTGACGGCGGTCTGCAATTCGTTCGTGGCGGCCGATGCCGGGTAGTCCACTTTGAGATATTGGCCCGCTCCGCGCATCGTTCCCGCGCAGCCAAAGACGGCAACGGTGAATAACGTGAAAGCCATGAGCTTCGTTCGCGTCAGAGGTCGAAGCCCCACTCCGCCGTTGAGCCAGTCGATTCGGGTTTTCATAAGGCTAACCAAAGATAGTTAAGATTTAGACCACGGATTGCACAGATTTACACGGATCAAAATGGGTTTGGAACTTCATATCCCATGGAAAATGAGGAAGCCGCCCGGTGTGGGCACCGGGCCTACAAAAATCGGGGTTCTTGTAGGCCGGATTCCCTAACCCGGCGAATCGGGCAGGAGCGCCACGCCGGCTTTGGCCAGCGGGGCCAGATTGTCGATGGGCTGCGTTTTCCCTCGTTACTCATCGCCAGCATTGTTGCTAAGATTTACCGGGTGTTTGCTGTGATTGGTGAGGCGCGGTTTGCCGGTGAAGATGTTGTCCGAAATGACGGCGCGGCGCACGGCCTCTCCCAGTTCAATCTGCGGCTTGTCTTCCCGAAACTCGCAGCCGCGGACCAGCACGGTTCCGCTGTCGGCTTGAATCGCGTGGCGGCCCTCCTTATTCCGGTCCCACTGCACAAAAGTGCAGTCGCTGAAACCCACCGTGCCGCGCCCCGCGATTTTGGCGATCTGGTTGCAGGGCCCCCAAAACGCGCAGTTCACGAAGCGCACGCTGCCCGTGTGGTTCGTGCCGACCGCGACCATCGTGGGATCGGGCCCGTGGAAGGAGACGAACTCGCCGTTCGAGATGAGCAGGCCGAAGGGAGCGCTCTCGTCCACGACGACCGCGGTGAAGCAGTCGTCGGCGCCGATGCCCAGGAAATTTCCGTTGCACACGCCGGCGCGGGTTTTGATGAACTTGTAGCCAATGTTATAGCCGAAGCAGAACGTGTTGAAGACGTATTGCCAATCGCTGCGGCCGAAGATGAAGGCTTCGCCGTGCTCTTGTTGCCATTGAAACAGGCGCGGCTTCAGGCTCCACCAGGGATTGAAGTGGACGTTCTCGATGCGCCCAATGTCGTAAATGTCATCCACGAAAATGCCGCGGCGCAAGGGCTGCCCATGGACATCGCGGATCAGGTGGCGTTCGTTGTGAGCGGCATCGATCCCATTGTAAGGATTGAGCAACTCGACCGCGAGCACGGCGGGGTTTTTGCCGCGCATGGCAATGGCCCACGGATAGGGTTTGGGCTCCTCGGCGGGATCCTGCTGCGGGTAATAGAGGACGACGCCTTTGAGGGTGCTGTTGTCGTGCAACGTGATGAACGCCGGGCCGTCTTCCCGCCCCTGGCTTTCCGTGACCAGAAAAGTCGTCCCATCATCGGTCGGTTTGGCCGCGTCACGGTTGCGAAGGCCGACGTGGGAAGGGACCGATTCCCAGACGCCTTTCAAGGTTACTGCGCCTGGCACATCCAGATGGCCGGCGAAGAAGTAGTTGCCTCGCGGGGCGTAAACCACCCCGCCGCCAGCCTGCTTGGCTGCTTCCAGCGCCTTTTGAAAGGCGGCCGTGTCGTCCGTCGCGCCATCACCCTTGGCGCCGAAATCACGGACGGAATAAAGGTCCGGGTTCGGCGCGGCGGCGGCCAGCAGGGTGGCGCCGAGAAGCGCCGGGAGCGTGTTTGTCAGTATTCTCATGTTATTACGAGCGGCGGTTGTTTTCTATGGGATAAGCTCTGTGCTTGCCATCGTGGACGCGCATTCGTCATGGGTGCTATGCAAGCATGCTTACCTGGGCCGATGCTATCCCCTAAAGCGGGGAACATGCAACGTCCGGGTTTTTCAGCCCTGCCTGCTCGCCTATGTGCAGGAGAATAATCTGGACGACGACGCTGAATTGGGTGAAGGAGCAGGGTTTCGGCGGCATCGGCCTCTGGGTTCTGGATGGCTCGTTTCAACCAGTAGCCCAGCCGCGCCCGACCAGCCGTAACCGTCAGAGTTTTCATAAAGACATAATAAAGTCTAGCCAAAGATATTTGAAATTTCGACCGCGGATTACGCGGATTTACGCGGATAAAAAAG
>JADGRT010000368.1 GCA_017880715.1 Verrucomicrobiia bacterium
CGGGCTTGATTTCCTGGGCGGCCAGATGGTTGCCCCCAAGAAAACTAATCAGCAAAGCGGCTCCGACCAGGCGATTGAAATGGCGCCTCCACCGCGGCACGGTGGCTCGATTGAAAACCGCTCCCACCAAGCGGCATTGGGTATGCCTGAGGGTTTCTAGTTGAGTGCGTGTTTCGTCGGCTCGGGCCATGTCCTGCCCGCAAACCCATATCAATGGCCATTGGTGGTCGGAGATTAACACTGCTTCGGCTTCGGAGGCCGGCGGAAGTTCCACGAATACAGCGAGGTTTGGCCTGCTATTCCATCTCTGCAAGGCCGCTTGCCATTGCTGACGGCATTCCGAATTCGATGTCCGATCCGAAATCAGCAGGGGCAGTGTGAGTTGCTCAGCGGGGGACACTGATTCATCATCAGCCTCAATGGACGCCGTCAGTGGATTCTTGTTTAACCCTTCAACGTTGTTAGCGTCCGAACGGTCAGGAGACCATGAGACTTTTGCATTCGGGTGAGATCCCGCCAAGGCGAGAACTTGGTAACCTTGTTTGTCGGCTGCCTTGGCCAGAAGTCTCACCCAGGTGGAACGGCCTTCTCCGTGCGACGAAGAGATGAATCCGCAGACCAGGGTTTGGGTGTTTGCCATATTCAATTGGCCTTTGATTATCGTAAGCGTTCGAAATGCCCATCGATCCTGCTCCAGCTCAGTCAGTTCCGCCAGATCGCCAAGATCCGCCAAAAGGGGTAGTCGGGTGACCCTTTTTAGATCGGCATGGGTTCGAATGCGTCCGTCGGAAAGTTCCAGGAACACGATCCAAAGTCCACCGATGAGCAAGCCAAGCAATCCCATACGGAATCCCCAAACGATCCCGGCCTGAATCTTGGGCGTTCGGCTTAAGTCATCGAGGCTGCCTAGCTCGAGGATGCGGTAAGAGCCAAGGGCATTGTCGGCGAGCAGTTGGATCTCCTGTTGCCGGTTCGCCAAATGCGAGCGGAGGCGGGTCAAAGAATCCGACTGAGACACGGCTTTGGCGTATTCCAGTCTTTGCTGCGGCAGTTTTTGAAGTTCTTGAAGCCATCGACTCTTCAAGTCGGCAATCTGTTTCAGTTGCTGGTCCAGGCTGATCTTTCGAGTCCGCAATTCGATCACTTGCAGGAAAAGGCTGTTGGCCAGAGGATTCCCCCCGACGGTAACTTCCAAGTCAGCAAGTACCTCTGGCTGAGTTATTTGAGATTCTAGGGAGGCCATCGCTGCGCGGAGTTCCTTGACCTTGGGATGCTCCTCGGTATAGCGCTGGAGAGCTTTGCCCAGCGCGTCCTTGACCGCAACCAACGCGGGGGATTGCCGGCCTATTGCCTGGCTGATGCTTTGGAGCTGGAGTTCCACGGTCGCCAACTCGCGTTGCATAGCCTCAGACTTGTGCTCGAGCTCGGCGCCCTGTTCCAATTGCGCCGGCGTCTCCTGCCTCAGGTTGATAACGTTTGAAGCGCTGTGCCATCGAGTCAAGTCGCGATTGACCTCTTCCAGTTGTCGATCCACGGATGCCAGCTTTTCTTGCAGCAACCCGCTCATCTCATCGGCCTCCTTGGACTGAAGCTCCCGGAGGGAACGAACCGCTTCCTCCGCGTAAGCATTAACCAGACGCACGGCTTGAGCCGCGTCCTTATCCTGTACCCGAACGAGGATTAAGTCAGTCCCTGGGACGGCAGATACTTCCGAGTTTAAGGCAAGCTGGTCCTGGGAAACCGACACTCCAGCCCTGGACACGGCGCGCCGCAACCAGGCCGGAGATTGCAGCAGATTCACGATTGCCGGCGAGGAAAGGTCGCGGGCATCGAAGTTTTGGCCTTCGGGACCAGTTCTCAAGGAAGCGGGCGGGTGATTCCGAATCAGCTTCACCGTGAGGCGGTAGTGAGCGGTGCTATAAGCGCCCAGAAAACCCAGCAGCGCCAGACCGGCGCTTGCCAGGAGCAAGCGGTGCCATTTCCTTAGCAAAGCGTCCAGCAGGCGCCAGGGATCAAAAGGCAATTTTCCTTCCATATCAGCTCATGGTTCACCACTAAACGCTGCCATCCCGAAAATGAAGTGCTTCACCAAGGCCATCTTGGCGGAAACAACAATCGATAGTCAAATGGATTATCTCCGCTACGGTGGTTGGCCGTGCAACCCCGGACCGGGTCAGCATCCCTTGGCGGCCAGGATGGTTTCAAACCGCTCGAAGGCGGCGTTCCACGGCGCGGCGTCCTGCGGTTGCACCACGCTGACATTCATGGATTCGTGAATCACCTGGCGGGCATCGGCCAGCGATTTTAAGTGGCCGAGGGTGATCGCCTGGATCACGAGGTTGCCAATGGCCGTGGCTTCCACGGGCCCGACGTGCACCGGGATTTGCAGGGCATTCGCGGTGAATTGATTCAGCAGCCGGTCCTTGCCGCCGCCGCCAACGATGTGCAGCCGCTCGATGTTCTCACCGGTCAACCGCTCGATCTGTTTCAACGTGCGCCGGTAGAGCAGCGCCAAGCTCTCGGCGATGCAGCGAATGGTCGCTCCCGGTGTGGCCGGGACGGGCTGGTTGGTTTCGCGGCAGCAGGACGCAATCTTTTCGGGCATGCCATCCGGTCGCAGAAAGCGCGCGTCGGAAGGATTGATCAGCGACCCAAACGGCGGCGCCTCGGCGGCCAGTTTTTCCAGGTCGGCAAAGCTGTATTCCCGGCCGGCCTTGGCCCACTCCCGGCGGCTTTCCTGCACGAGCCACAAACCAATGATGTTCTTGAGCAGCCGGGTCGTGTTGCCGTAACCGATTTCATTGGTGAAGTTCAATTCGCGGCCGGTTTCGTTGATAATCGGCTGCGGGCGTTCCACCCCCATCAGCGACCACGTGCCGGAACTCAGGTAAGCCCACCGGCTGCCAAATCCCGGCACCGCCGCCACCGCCGCGCCCGTGTCGTGCGAGCAGGTCGCCAGCACCTCGACGCCGCTCAGTCCGGTTTCGCTGGCTAACGCGGGGCACAGGGGCCCCAGGCGCGAGCCGGAGGAAACAATCGCCGGAAACAGGCGCTCCGGCAGATTCAAAGCCGAAAGCAGTTTTCCCGACCAAGTCCGGCTGACGGGATTGTACAACTGGGTCGTGCTGGCCAGCGACACCTCGGCCCGGGCCACGTGGGACAGGAAGTAATTGAAGGCGTCGCCGATCGGAATCATCTGTTGCGCCCGCTGCAAACGCTCGGGCGTTTCCGCCGCCAATTGATAAAGGGTGTTCAGCGCCATGAACTGAATGCCGGTCTCGGCATAGATCGTCTCCCATGACACTTTGGATTTGGCCATGGCGACGCCCTTTTCAGTGCGCGCATCGCGGTAATGGAAGGTGGGCTGGACGATCTTGCCCTCGCGATCGAACAGCAGGTAGTCCACACCCCAGGAATCGCAACTGATGCTCGCATACGGCAACTTGCGTGCGGCCGCCTTTTTCAGACCCGTTTTCAATTCCTGCCACAGCGCGTCGATGTTCCAGTGCAGGGCGCCAGCGGCCTTGATCGGCGTGTTGGCAAAACGGTGCAGTTCCTCGAGGGCCAGCCGGCGATTATCGAGCGTGCCCAGCATCAGCCGGCCGCTATCGGCGCCCAAATCGCAGGCGAGGTAATGGGTGGCCATGGCTCTATTTCTCCAGTTTCCACTTGCCGTTCTCCACCTTGAGCATCACCAACGAATCGACGCCCAGGCCGCAATGATCGGTGGCGGACAGGGTGTCTTTGGTTGGAGTGCCAAT
>JADGRT010000369.1 GCA_017880715.1 Verrucomicrobiia bacterium
TCACGATAGCCTTCCGGGGTGAAATGCAGATGGTCTGGACGGCCGGTGCAACCCGCCGAGGAAACAACATGCGCGGTAGGGATCGTCTTGGGCAAGTTGCCGATGATCTTATTCATGCTCGCACACGCGCCTTTTTGGTCCGCATTCACGAGTTCGCCGACAATCAGCGGCACTTCTTTGGGATTGAGATTCAAGTCTTGGAGCAGGTTTTCGTAAATGCCTTTCACTTTGTTCGGCCATTCCTTGTCACCCGAATTTGATTCTCCCTGATGCAGCAGAATGCCTTTGATGACACCATCTTTCTGCGCCAGCTTAGCCATGTCCACGAGATGCTGATAGGGGTTTCCATCATAGGTCTTGATGATGGTTTTCATCCAAGGTGCAGCCGTGGATGCGTAGGATTCGTAATTCGTCTTTTCAAACAGTTCAATTTTGCAGCCGGCAACAGCGACATTGACGATTCCCACCTTGATATTGGGCGGAAGATTGGAGGCCAGCGCCCGGCCGAAATAATCCGCAGGACAAAGACCTGTGCCTGGCCGGCACAATGGCGGAACCGCCGGATACCAATTGCCATTGGTTCTGCCCATGCCTGGAAAATCAACCGCTGCCAGAACCTGGAGGCGGTCATCCACCGGCCCCTTGTCTTGCGGTTGAACACCGGGAAAGCCCTCCATGTTTGACTGGCCAAAGCACAGGAAAATGTAGAAATGTTTGTCAGGAGCTTTCATGTTGTCAGCCTTCTGGTTTTGGATGTGGGCGCAGCCGGACCACAAGAGCAATCCGGTCAAGGCGAGCAATCGAGGCATCATTTTCATAATAATTAGTTTGTTGATTGTTGATTAAACTGGAGAAAAGAATTGGGGGACAGATCAATCAAGGCGCGGTGCTTTCGTAGGACGAAGCCGATTCCGGCGGTCCACCCTTGTAACGCGGATAGTTCGGATACGAACACAGCGGCAGGCTATGTCCGCCGGCGGTGACGACGAGCGTCTTGCCGGGCGCTTCGTTGCGCTCGACCCAGGCGGTTATCAATGCGGTGCGGTCGAACTGGTTTGGAATCGTAAACGCCGAAACGGATTTTCCGTCGCCGGTCGTGCCACTGCTCCGGCCGCTCAAGCTGTGGCCCACTTGTGGTATGACGAAGAACCGGGCGAACGCATCCACCGTATCCCGGCCCATCTTGTCGAGCACGGATTGATAGTAATCCAGCTGCGAGCCGGGCGATGCCAGCGTGTCATCGGTTCCAATAGTCACGATCATCTTGCCGCCGCGTTGGTAAAACGCGGAAAGATCGGGATCGGTCGAGTCGAGCCATTTGGAGATTTCCTCGCGCCGCTGGTTGAGCGGGCCACCTTCGACGTAGTCGAGCGGGTTCGCCGAGAGATTTTGAAAGAGAAATCCCGTCACGCCGAGAACGCCCAACTGCGAGTGCATCGGCGCATTGGCACCCGCACCTTCTTGTCCGCGAAAACGTTGGTCGGCAATCAGCCCGCTGCCGGACGGATCGGTGTTCGGAACCCACATGCCAAACGTCTGCACGCCGTTCGCCAAGGGCGTGGCGAACTTGTAGCGGCTGTAAACAAATTCCAAGGTTTTGATCTGGTCATCCGTCAGCCGCGCATTGGCGGAGGTGTCCGCCGGGTTCGGATCCACGCCATCCGGAGCGCGCAAGGCCGCCCAGGGATCGCGTTTGGGATCGCCCTGCGACATGTCGAACAGCGCGCGCGCCGCCATGTAATTGTTGATGACGCCGTCCTCCAGTCCGTCGAGATTGTCCGCCTGGCGCATGAAAACGGCGCGGATGGCGTTTACCTTGGCGCGCGTGACCCAGTTGGTCAGCGGCTTTTCCTGGATGCGAATCAGCTCCGGCGCCAGCATCAAGGTGGAAAAATTCAAAATCGGAACGTTCGCCACAATGCCGTCGTAGTCGGCCGGATAACGCTGCGCGACCGTCAACGCCTCGCGTCCACCTTGCGACGTGCCGATGTAATAATTGAACCGCGGACGCTCGCCATAGACGCGCTCCATGATGACCATCGCGGCATCATGCGTTTTTTTCATCTGCATGTAGCCGAGATTCCGAATGGCTTCCTCGTTGAGCGCCCAATCGTCACCGCCGCCGCCGCCGCCTCTGGGGCCAAATCCCATCCCGCCAAACCCGCCCATTTGGTGTCCCGAGTCGCTGCCGTAGGTGGCGAAGGTCGCCGTCAGCGAACCGGGACGTTCGCCGCGGAGCATGGGCACCGTTCCGTTCATGCCGCCGCCGCCCATTTGAATCGCCCGCCGGCTCCAACTGGCCGGCAGCAGGACGCGAAAATTGATGGGTTTTCCTTTTGGATCTTTGGGCGCAATGGAACCATCCACCGTCGCGTAAGCCACCGAGCTACCCGTGGCCTCGACCCAATGCGGTGGCGACAAAGTCACTCCTCCCACCGGCTCGCCGATGGCGGATGCAGGAATATTTGTCCCGACTTTCTCAATCGTAAAGTCGGCCGCCGTAAGGACAATATTGTTGGTGACCGGGGGTAGTTTTGTTGCCGGCGCGGGAATCGCGTCAGCCGCAGCTAGTGCGATGGGGAATGCCAGCAACACCGAAAGGCAGGTTCGAGTCAGTGCCGGGAGTCGGAAAATAATGGTTTCGTTCAGGCAGGTGCGATTCATTTGTAATCCTTAAGGTCGCCGACGCCCCAAGTGAGGGCGTCGGCTGGTTGGAGAACTATTGCTATTTCGTCTGGTCGCCGGTGGCAACACGAATAACTGCGTCGAAAGCCGGTTTGGGTTGATCGTTGGCGTCAAACAGCAGCGGGCGGCCTTGAGCGCGCCATGATACCCCGTCATTCACACCCCAAAGCGTGACAACCTTCACGTATTTGTCATGTTTCATGAACGCCCGGAACAGTCCCGCATAGGCGTCGGCCAGCTTCTTATCCGCATCGCTCACCAGGCCACCCTGGGTGGTGGCGGCGTTGGCGGCGACATCCCCGCTATTGCTGCGCTGGCCACCTTGAGCGCCGTTGACATCGAATTCGGTAATGTGAATGGGCAATCCGAGCGTCTCCAGTTCTGTCAGCACCTTATCTTCTTCTGCAAAGCTCGGCGAGGTGACACTGACGTGGGTTTGCGAACCGATGGCCATGACCGGGACCCCCTGCGCCTGAAGAGATTTGATCAAAGTGATGAGCTTGTGGCGTTTTGCCGGGTTCTCCAAAGAGTAATCGTTGTAACGAAGAATCGCTTTGGGATCCGCTTCATGAGCGTATTCGAAAGCCTTGGCGATGAAGTCCGGCCCGATGATCTGTTCCCAAGGCGAGGTGCGAAGGATGTTGGTGCCTCCGTCGGCAAGCGCCTCGTTCACGACGTCCCAGACCTTGATCTTGCCCTTGTAACGACCGACAACCGTGGCGATGTGATCGTGCATCCGTTGCAGCAGCTCTTCGCGGGACGCGCGTGGCCCGGTCATGCCACCGCGTCCCATGCCGCCACCGAAGCCGCCGCCGGGACCGCGTCCTCTGCGAGCACCGGGCGCATTTGTCCCGGTTGTGTCGGCGGCGACTGTTGGCGGAGGATTCGCTATCCCAGGCGGCATATTGGTTCCTTGGAAAACCCAGCTGGGCGTCTGACCGTGCCAAACGAGCGTGTGTCCCACGATATACATTTTGTTGCTCAGGCCGAAGTTCACATAGGCGTCGGCCGGGCCAAAATTGTAGCCGTCCGCTCCATCTCGTGGA
>JADGRT010000041.1 GCA_017880715.1 Verrucomicrobiia bacterium
CTGCCGGGTTACCCCGGCACGAACAGCGTGCAGACAGCCATCACGGTCGTCCAGGACCTCACGCCGCCCACCTTGGTCAAGGCCTTCGGCAGCCAGAGTTTAGACACCGTGACCGTGGGCTTCTCCGAAATCGTGGACACTGCATCGGCGCAGAACGCCGGGAATTATGCCTTGTCCGGCGGCGTGACGGTCAATTCGGCGACGGTGGATGCCACGGGCACCAACGTGGTCCTGAACACCTCCGCGCAGACGACGGGTGTCAAATACATCTTGACCGTGAACGGAGTGAAAGACCTGGCAACCCTGCCGGTGGCGGCCAATAGCAAGCTCGACTTCACAGCCTTCGCGTTTACGCCGGGTTTCGTGATTTCCGAAATGTACCTCGGCATTGGTGGCGGAACCCTCGTGACCGACCTTACGGGCAATGCCAAGTACATCAACCACCAGCCGGATTCCGTCACGGCCTTGTTCGCGCTCGACGCTCCCCAGACCGGCGGGGCCTCGCCGGGCACCGATAATTATGGCCGGCGCATTTACGGCTGGCTGATTCCGCCGACCGATGGCGACTATATCTTCTACATCGCCTCGGACGACAGTTCGCAACTGACGCTGAGCGCCGACGAGTCCCCCAACAACGCGCAGGTGATCGCCACCGAGACTGGGTCCGTAGGCTACAAGAGCTTCACGAACAAAACCGAACAGACTTCATTGCCCATCAACTTGAAGGGCGGTCAGCGTTATTACATCGAGGCCCTGCAAAAAGAGGGCGGCGGCGGCGATTTTGTCACGGTGGGTTGGACGCTGCCGGGACAACCCGTGGCGACCAACAACACCATGGTCACCATCATTTCCGGCCAGTACCTGGCCAATTATGTGAACTTGGATAATTCATCCGTGACCATCTCCCAGCAGCCCACCAACACCTCGGTGGTGCAAAACCGCCCGGCCGTCCTCAGTGTGTCTGGCATGGGCGCTTGGGATTATTCCACGAATGTGACCTATCAGTGGTATCGTGACGGAGCGAAGATCACCAACGCAACCGGCGCTACCTTCTCCATCGGCCTGGCCCAACTCACCGATGGCGCCCAATACAAGTGCGATGTCAGTGTGCCGGGCAAGACGGTGACTTCTGACGAAATCACCCTCACGGTGGCTCTGGACACGGAAGCCCCCAAAGTGTCCATGGCCACCAGTCTGGCCAACAGCGCTTGGGTCACCGTTTTGTTTGACGAGTTGGTGGATGCCGCCTCCGCCACGAACATAGCTAATTATACCGTTTCAGGCGTTACCATTACCAATGCAGTGGCGCCCAGCGGACGGGCGGTGATATTGCGCGTGAATGGACCCGTAACTGGCAGCGCCACGGTGTCTGTCACGGGTGTCAAGGATCTGGTTGGAAACACCATGGCCAATGTCTCGGTGCCGGTGGTCGCACCGACCTACGCCATCAACTTCCAAATAACCACCGCCGCATTAGTGTCCGGTTACCAGCCGGATTATGGTTATGTCTATGGCCTGCAAACCAATGGGCTGACCTACGGCTGGGATATGGACAGCACCGCCTGGACACGCGAACGCAATGCAGCCAATTCCGCGGACAAACGCTACGACACCATCATCCACATGCAACGCGGAGGCGGTTCCGTATGGGAAATTGCGATCCCCAACGGCGATTACAAAGTCTATCTGGCGGCGGGAGATCCCAGCAACTTCGATGAGATTCTGCGAATCAATGTCGAGGGCGTCCTGGCTGTGGACTTCATCCCGACGACCGCCAACCGGTTCATCGATGGCATGGCTGCCGTGACCGTCACCGATGGCAAACTGACAGTAAACAACGCGCCCGGCTCCTCCAATAACAAGATCTGCTTCATCGAGATCTACGCCGCCAGCACGCCGCCGTCGTCGTCGCCGAAGATGACCGTTAGCCTCCAGGGCGGCACACTGACCATCGGCTGGCCGACCGAAGCCATCGGCTTCAAGCTGCAAAGCACCCTGGTCCTGCCGGCGACCACCTGGCTGGATGTGGCGGGCTCCGAAGCCACCAACTCGGTAAGCGTCACGATTGGCGCTGGCAACCAATACTTCCGTCTGAAGAAATAACCGGCGGGCCGCCCAACCTTAATGCACCGGAAACCGGGGTTCGCCCCGGTTTCTTTTTTGCGCCCTTCCATGGTAAGGAGCGACGATATTCTGTCGGCTTGGCGCGCCCGCCAACCCCAAAACTCACACGCATGCCGGCGCTCCAATAACCGGCGCTTGCCTCTTTAAGGTTTAACTACGGCTTAAGTTAGGCTTAAGTATGATTTAAGTATGATTTAAGGATGTTGCCACAAAAAAAATTCTCGACACCGGCGAGGAAAAATCCCAGTATTCGCCGCGTCATCAATCTCCGGTTTGCGGCGGTGTCGGCATATGTGTTCCAGAAGGTCTCTGTAGTGGCGAGGAGAGCATGACAAGCGAAGAGAATATGGGCAAATCACCCGGCTTTCGCGTTGGACCCAAGCCGGCAGCGGCTGGCTTTCTTCCGATTTTAGCGACCGCTGAGATCATCCCTTTTTTCGAGCTTATAGTCAGCAGCAACAAACGTTATGAAGCTCTATCAAGGTCTGTACTGCGGGAACGCGATGGTTGGATTGGGGCTGCTCCTCGCAGCCATGGGTGGGGGAACGGTTCAGGCGGCCGAGGCGGCCGCGACCGCCCAGCCGGCGGCGCAACCCTCGCCGACCGAAGCTTGGATCAAGAATGTCAAAAACCCGGTTACCTGGATGACTTGGGGCGGCGATCTCCGCCTGCGGAATGAGTATCTGAACAACGCCGCTTCACTCGATCAAAGCCTGCCGTTTCATGAACAGGACTATTTTCGATTCCGGGGACGCGTCTGGGCCTCGATTCGATCCCTAGCTGACCTGGCCTTGAACGTTCGAGTGACCGCCGAACCGCGCGAGTATATGAAACCCAAGAGCGCGACGGTAAGCGGCATGGATTGGACCGAAGGCATTATCGACAATTTGAACGTCAGTTGGAGCAATGCCTTCACCGCGCCGCTGACCCTCACGGTGGGCCGGCAGGATATCATGCTTGGCAGCGAACCGATGAACTGGTGGCTAGTGGCCGATGGCACCCCGCTCGATGGATCGCGTACCTTCTACTTTGACGCGGCTCGGATGACGCTGGATTTGAAGGATTACCAGACCACGATCGAAGGCATCGGCATCTATCAGACTGCCATGAACAACGAATGGCTGCCGGCGTTCAATAACCTGGAAAAAGCCGTGACCGATCAGGATGAGGCCGGCGGCATCCTGTATCTCTCCAACAAATCCCTCAAGAACACCGAGGTGAACGGCTATTTCATGTATAAGAACGACCGGAGAACGGATGTGTCCACCGGCATCAATGGCGAAACTTACACCACCGGCGCCCGCATCGCCGGCGATCCCGCCGAGCATTGGCGGTATTCCGCCGAGGGCGCCTACCAATGGGGCCACCACAACATCCAAAGCGTGAGCGCCTTCGGCGCCAACGCCCGGCTTTCTTATTTG
The DNA here is from genome assembly GCA_017880715.1 of Verrucomicrobiia bacterium. Classification (GTDB taxonomy): domain Bacteria; phylum Verrucomicrobiota; class Verrucomicrobiia; order Limisphaerales; family UBA1319; genus JADGRT01. Next base: position 3,546 of record JADGRT010000041.1, read on the forward strand.
TTCAAAGATCGTTTTAGCAACAAACTCAAGTTCGACATCGAATATGCATCCGGAGATAAACCCGGTACGGCCAAGTACGAAGGCTTTGACATGCTTTGGGGCCGCTATCCGCGCTGGAGCGACTTGTACATTTACAGCTACGGCAAGGAAGCCCGCGTCGCGGACAACAGCAACCTGATCCGCTTCGGCCCCGGCTGGAGCATGGCGCCGTGCAGCAAGTCGGAATTCATCGCGAACTATTACGCCTTGTTTGCCGATCAGTCCACACCAACCAGTGCGAGCAATGCTAATCTGCCCCAATTCTCGCAGAACGGTAACTTCCGCGGACACATGTTGCAGGCCATTCTGAAATACAAGTTCAACGCCCGCATCACCGGCCATCTCTGGAGCGAATTCGTCTTCCCGGGTGACTTCTACGCCCACCAGGAAATGATGACTTTCCTCCGGGCTGAACTGATGGTCACCTTCTAAGCCACGTTCGCAGCCCAAGCGCTTCCGCACGCCCGCGGGTTTTAGAACCTGCGGGCGTTTTTCATTCCGTCACGGGAGCGCGACAGCCTTGTCCGCATCGGGATCGTCAATCGCGTTGGAGACGGACAATCATGTCCTCGCTCCTTCCAAGTTCCGGTTTCGGTGGAATGTGAGTGATCCCGTGCTACCAGCCCCCTACAAAACTTTGTCGTACCTACGACAAAGTTTTGTAGGCGTGAGGTGGGCAGAAGTGGAGCGCGACTGTGTCCGCGGGGCCAGTCGCAGCAGCATCAGGAATGAAGGATTGCCTGGAATATTTCGCAACGGCTCGAGCGTTCGAACGCGCTGCGACTGGGGCTTTGCCCACAGACGCGTTCCGACAGCGCGCGTTGCGTGGCGGATCGAAGTGCTTCAGAAAGCCAGGCCGCGTCGGCAAACGATCTTTGATCCGTCATGACAAAACTTTGTCGCACCTGCGACAAAGTTTTGTCATGTCCTCGCACCGGCTGGAATCATCGGTTTTGCACACGGGGTGGTTGGACCAGGCACGGGATCAGGATAGGCCGGCTTCCGGCTCGTTAACGGTGAATAACTTCCGGCAACTGCCGGTTGACTTCCCCGATCCAAGCGAAATGATGACGCTGTATGGCACGCAAAATCAAATTGGATTCCGAAATCAAGGTCCCCTCGCCGCACGACTGGCGTACGACGGATGCCGATGAAATCAACAAGCGCCGCCTGCGCGCCCGCGAAGAAACCTTCGCCATAACCAATCTGAATCCCCGCCACCCGATCTTTTCCAATTTCCGCATCCGCTCCGGCAGCGGCATGAGTTATTCCGTGGAAATCCGCGATGTGCGCCGCCGTCAGTTTGCCTGCGACTGCGTGGATTATCGCATCAACGGCCTGGGCACGTGCAAACACATCGAGTCCGTCCTCCTTCAGCTCCAAGCGCGTTTCCGTCGCCTTTTCAAAGCCGCTGCCGAAAACGAGTCTTCTCGCATCGAGATCGTGCCGGATCGGGCCAGCGGCGGTCTGCGCGTGGTGAATGGCCTCGACCGGTTGCCGCGCTCCGTGCGGCAGTGGTTCGACGCCGACGGCCAATTGACGGGGGAGACTCCGGAACAAGCCCTGCTGGCGTTGGAGCAACCGCGCCCGCAGGATCTGTCCGAGCTGCGCATTTCCCAGGAGGTGGCGCCCTGGCTGGAGGCCCGGAAACGGGAGGCCGGCCGCAAACAGCTCCGCCACGAGTACGAACTGAAGGTGCAAAGCGGCGAATGGCCGCCCCAAGAAACCAAGGTGCCGCTCTTTCCTTATCAGCGCGAAGGCATGTTGCACCTGGCCTTCACCGAACGCGCGCTGCTCGCCGATGAAATGGGCCTCGGCAAAACCATCCAAGCCATTGCCGCCTGCGCGCTGCTGCACCGGTTGGGCCAGGTCCAGCGAGTCCTCGTGGTTACGCCCGCCTCCTTAAAAACGGAGTGGGAGGACCAGATTCAACGGTTCTCCGATTTGCCCTACCACTTGGTATTCGGCGCTCGTCCCGTCCGGTTGCGGGCTTATGGCGCCGCGCCCTTCTTCACGATGGTCAATTACGAACAGATGCTGGGCGATTCGCTCGACGTGAACCATCTCCTGCGGCCCGACGTGGTCATTCTCGACGAGGCGCAACGCATCAAAAACTGGAACACCAAGACGGCCCAGGCCGTCAAACGCCTGCGCAGCCGCTATGCCTTCGTGCTCACCGGCACGCCCATCGAGAACCGCATCGACGAGTTGCATTCGCTGATGGATTTCCTGGATCCAGCCGTGCTGGGTCCGCTGTTCCGGTTTAACCGCGAGTTCTACGAACTGGACGACCGCGGACGGCCCTCCGGTTTTCGCAACCTCGACCAGCTCCATGCGCGCATTGCGCCTTACATGGTGCGCCGCCGCAAGGCCGAGGTGGAAACGGAACTGCCCGAGCGCACGGACCGCAATCACTTCGTTCCGTTAAGCCGCGAACAGCAGATGACCTATGCCGAGCACGAGGCGCACGTCGCCCGCTTAATGCACGCGGCCAAGCGCCGTCCGCTCACGCAGCCGGAGCAGGACAAGCTGCAGCGCGAGCTGGCCATGATGCGCATGATTTGCGACACCAACCACATCCTGGATCCGGAGGAACGCACCTGTCCCAAACTGCAGGAACTGGAGAAAGTCCTCGAGGAATGCCGCGAGAACGACGCCAAGGTGCTTGTGTTTTCCGAATGGGAACGAATGCTCGAGTTGGTGCGCGCGCTTTGCGACGAATTGAACCTGGGTTATGCCTGGCACACCGGCAGCGTGCCGCAACGCCGCCGCCGCGCCGAGATCAACGCCTTCAAGAGCGATCCGCAATGCCGCGTTTTCCTGAGCACCGACTCGGGCAGCACCGGCCTCAATCTGCAAAACGCCAGCGTGGTGATCAACTGCGACCTGCCCTGGAACCCCGCCAAATTAGAGCAGCGCATCGCCCGGGCCTGGCGCAAACTCCAGACCCGGCCCGTCACGGTCATCAACCTGATTTCCGAAAACACGATCGAACACCGCATGCTGGACACGCTGGCCAATAAACAGGCCCTGGCTGACGGCGTGCTCGATCTCAAAGGCGACTTGAAGGAAATCAAGCTTCGCGGCGGCCGCCAGGCATTCCTGGCCAAATTGCAGCAGTTGTTAACCTCCCCCGCGGATCCGTCCTTGATGAAACCGGAAACGGCCGCCCCGGAACCGCCGCTGCCGGCCGACCGGGCGCTGGCCTTCAGCCAGTTGGTTCGAGGCAAAATCAACGGCGCGCTGGTGCGTTGCGAGGAACGGTACCCGACCGAAGGCTCGCATTCGGTCCTGTTCGTCGTGGTCGAACGCGATGCCTTGTCCCTGCGCGAACGGGTGGCGGCCGTGCATGCCGACCTTTTTGGTCCGGGCAAATCCGATCCGCTGGCGCCCACCCAACTGCTAGTGATCGATCGTGCCACCGATGAAGCCATTCAAAACCTGATGGCTGCCGGGCTGCTGGCCAAAACCGTTCGAGTCACCCGTCCGTTATTCCCCGAGGAGGAAGGGGTCACCCCGCCGCCGCTCTCCGAGGCCGAGCAAGCGAAGGTCAAAGCGCTCCGCGAACAAGCGGGGCGCAAACTTAAAATGGCGCGGCTGCTGGGCGATGGCGAGTTCCTTGACGAGGCCCGGTCCGCGCTGTTGGCGGCCATCCATGCGCTGGGTCAGGCTTTGGCCGTGGAGAACCGGCTGCCGGAGCCGCCCGCAGTGAATGAGGTTACCCAAGCGCCGCTATCGATCTGCTGGAAAGACGCCTTGCCGCTGGTGCGCGGTTTTGTGTCCGATCTCACCCAGCCCTGGAAGCCGGTCGCCGAGTGCCTGGAGAAAACCTGAGGGGGGATGGCGGCTTGGTGCCGCACGGTTGCTGCTCCAGGAGCGCGGATGCCTTCATCCGCAAGTTCGCATCGTTTTCCTTCGCGCGGATGAAGGCATCCGCGCTCCTGGGATTGCGGTTTGTCTCAAACCGACTGGCCGTCCAACAGCGCTCCAAAACGGTATCCGCGCGTGCTGACTTCCAGCCGGCCAAATCCAAAGGCCTCCATGATCCCCGCATAGATGGCCGTTCCGGTCAGAATAATATCCGCCCGGTTCGGCGGCAAACCGGCAATTTTACGCCGCTCCACCAGGGACAAACTCCATAACTGGCGCAAGCGCGCCCGCACTTGCGCCGCCGTCAAAGGCCGGGCTTCGATCGCGTCCCGATCATAAGCCAGCAACCCCAGTTCCATGCTGGCCAGCACGCTGCTGGTGCCACTAACCCCCACCAGTTGAACCGCCTCCGCCGGGAACGCTTCCAGGTGCGGCGCCAATACCGGCCGCACCGACTTATCCAGAAAACCCCGGATTTCGGATCGGCATCTTTCCCCATCGCGCGCCGAGGGCGGATCGGCTGGCCGCAACCCCTCGAGCAACCGCACTGCGCCCAGGGAAAAACTTCGGCAAAAACGTTGTTCCCGTTCCCGCCCCACGATGCATTGGGTGCTGCCCCCGCCCACATCCACGATCAACAGGGGAAGACCGGCAAACCGCGCCTCGTGAGCCACCCCGCGAAACGCCCAGGCAGCCTCTTGATCGCCCGAAATGACTCGCACCGTCAAGCCGGACGCCTGACGAATCGCCTCGACCAACTCCGACTGATTCACGGCTTCCCGGGCGGCGCTGGTGGCTATGACGCGCGGCGAACCCACTCCCCACTGGGCCGCCACACCGCTGAATTCCGCCACCACCTGCGCCGTGTGGTCCATGGCCGCCGGCAGCAACCGCCGCGTCTCGTAAAAACCGTGGCCCAGCCGGGTCTGCTCGCTGATTTCAGTCAGGGGCCGGATTTCCGCGCCGCTCACCTCCGCCACCAGCAACTTGACGGAATTGGTGCCCACATCAATCACCGCCTGGCGAGTAGCATCGTTCATGGTCTCATTCTAATCGACGTTCTTACCCTTCGTCCTCGTCCTCGTCCTTCGTCCCTCGTCCTCGATTCCCAGGCATGGAATTTCGAGGACGAAGGACGAGGACGAGGACGAATAAAAAAGGCGCTCACTTGGCGTCCAGCAAGGCCTTGCGCACCAGCACGGCCGCGCCCAGAATGCCCGCGTCATCCCCCACCTCGGTGGCGATGATATCCACTCCTTTGGCCGAGCCTGGGAAGGCATAATCGCGGGCGGTTTCGACAATGATCGCCATCATCTCATCCTCGAGCGCGTCGATGATGCCGCCGCCCAGAACCACCACCTGTGGATTGAACAGATTGATCAGATTGGCCACTGCGATGCCGGTGTATTCGGCGGCTTCCTCGACTACTTTCTCCACGAATTTGTCGCCGCGCCGGATCGCCTTGAGCAGATCGCCGCTGCGCATGTCGTTCAGATCGTCGCCGAGCAGGTCGGTGAGCACGGTTTTTTGCCCGGCTTTGACGGCGGTTTGGATTTTGCGGAAAATAGCGGTGCGACTGGCCAGGGCTTCGAAACAACCCCGGTTGCCGCAGGTGCATTTGGGGCCGCCCACCTCCAACACCATGTGGCCCACCTCGCCGGCGGTGCCGCGAAATCCGGCATATAACTTGCCATTGAGGATCAGACCGCCGCCGATGCCCGTGCCCAAAAACAGACCGATGACGTGCTGCGGTTTGGCCTTCAGCTCGGTTTCATAGACACCCAGGATGGAACTGTTGCAGTCGTTTTCCACGAACACCGGCATATCCAGGCGGCGTTCGAGCTCCTTGCGCAGCGGCACGTCCTCCCAGTGGAGATTGGCGGCGAAGATCACCCGGCCGCTTTCGGGATCCACCGAACCGGGCGTGCCCACGCCCACGCCACGCACCTGTTTGCGACTCAGGTCGCACTCGTCGATCGCCTCCTCGACGCAGCGCGCGATGCGCTCGATGACCGCATCGGCGCCGCGCTCAGCCTTGGTGCTCATCTTATTCCGCCCCAGACACTGGAGTTGCGAATCGAACACGCCCGCCAGAATCTTGGTGCCGCCTAGATCCACCCCAATCAGGCACTCCTGAGGATTTTTGGAATCAGCCATAGTTCGTTTGTGAAATCCGTTGCGTCTATTTTCCGATCAACAACTGTTCGATTTTTCGGCGCAAATCGGCATTGATTGCGTCCGGAGAACGGTTGCCGTCAACCATGGTGAAGCCGTAGCTGGTCTGCAGCCGCTTGAACTGGGCGGCCATCAAGGCCTGATACTTGACGAAGCTGTCAAACCAGTCGCGCGACAGCCCCAAATCCATCCCGCTCTCCCAATAATCCAAGGTCTGGTTTTTGGCGAAATTCCGCTGCACCAATTGCTCGGCCGACACATTCAGGTAGAACACCGTGTCGGGCACCAGGGCGATCCCGTAAAGGTTCCGCAGCCAGGCTTCATCCATGTCCCGGGCCATGTCGCGCGCCATTAGCGTATAAATGTAGCGGTCCGCCAGCACCATGTACCCCGCCCGCAGGGCCGGCAGGATGATGTTCTCGAGTTGATCCGCAAAGTCCGTGGCATAAAAAAGGCTCATGGTGGTATGGCTCAGAACGTTGCCCTCCTTGGCCTTTTCCAATTCTTCGCTCACCAGCGTGGAGAGCTTGAGCCCAACCTGAATCGTGGCGTGGCCGCAACCTTCCAGCCATTCGACCAGCCGGGCGAGCTGGGTCGAGCGCCCGGAACCGTCGGCCCCTTCGACGACAATCAGCTTGCCCACCAGCTTGTTGACGTCCAGGCCGGGAATGCCAAAACCATAAAAGCGTTTGGGCGTGTGAATGGGGACGCGAATGCGGCGCCGGGCATTGCGCTTGAGATGAATCTGCGGCGGCGGCGAGGGGTGCGTGTTTTCGGGGGTGGGCATGGCGCAAACAGGGTTACGAACTCGGCGAGGCAAACGCCGACAGATTCAGCCTGGACGCCACCAGTTCCCGCACGACCGACTGCTGGGCCTCGATGGCCTGATTGGCATCCATCTCGAGGAAATTAAATTCCCGGCTCATCGCCAGGTATTGTTCGAGGATGCGGCCCTGGAAAACGCGAAAACTCTCGTAGGGATCGCGGGACAGTCTCAGGTCCATCCCGGCCTCGAAGAATTTCAACTCGGGCCGGCTGTCCAGGATGCGCTGTAGCGACACCTCCAAATCCGCCTTGAAAAAAAAGGTCAGGTCCGGCATCGCCGCGAAGCTGTAAATGGCCCGCACCCAGGCGGGCGGGCAGCCGCGCACGGTGTCGCGGGCAAAAGCGGTGAACGCATACCGGTCGCACAGCACAATGTAACCGGCCCGTAATAACGGCACCAACTGGCGTTCGTAACGGTCGGCGAAATCGGTGGCATGAATCAGGCTGAAGGTGGTCGGGGTCAGCAGCTCCCGCTTCTTGCCCTTGCTGGTGGCGCTCTTCACCAGCTCCGAGGAATTCCACTCGCTGAAAAAAACCTTGAGCCCCTGCAATTGCAGCCACCTTTTCAAAAGATAGATCTGCGTGGATTTCCCCGAGCCATCCAACCCCTCCACGGCAATCAACCGGCCGGGGAATTTCAACTCCGCAAAGGTTTTCATCACGATCGTATTCGCAAATTAAACCCTGCCCGAAAAAACACAACGCATTTTCACTCGATCCCCGAGGCCGCCCGGGCCCGCTTCAGGACCGTTCGCGCCACCGCCCGGGCCCGCGCGGCACCGTCCCGCAGCACCTGCTCCACGTAATCCGGGTTGGCCGCCAATTCCGCCCGTTGGGCCCGCGCTGGCGCAAAATAGTCCCAATAGCTCGCAAACAGTTGCTTTTTCAAATCGCCGTACCCCAGCCCGCCCGCGCGCAAATGGTCTTCATAGTCCTGGCCAACCGCCGCCGGCGCCACCAGCTTCAGCAGTTGAATGGCCACGTTCTTCTCCGCATCCGGTTTCGGTTCCGCCGGCGTCCGGCTGTCCATCACCAGGCTCATAATCTGCTTGCGCGTCGCCTTTTCCTCGCCGAACAGATCGATGGCGTTGCCGTAGCTCTTGCTCATTTTCTGCCCGTCCGTCCCCGGCACGACCGCCACCTCATCGCGAATCTGCGGCTCCGGAATCACAAACACCTCGCCGTACTGCTGATTGAATTTGATCGCGATATCCCGGGTAACTTCGACGTGCTGTTTCTGGTCGCGCCCCACCGGCACCAGGTTGGAATCGTAAATGAGAATGTCCGCCGCCATCAGCACGGGGTACGCAAACAGCCCGTGACTGGGCGCCAGGCCCCGCGCCAGCTTGTCCTTGTAGCTGTGACACCGTTCGAGCAGGCCCATGGGCGTGATGGTGCTCAACAACCACGCCAACTCCGTCACCTCCGGCACGTCGGATTGCCGAAACAATACCGTCCGCTTTGGATCCAACCCGCACGCCAGAAAGTCCAGCGCCACGTCGAGCGTGTTCTGCCGACGCTGTCCGGCATCGAACAGCGACGTCATGGAATGATAATTGGCGATGAAATAATAGGCCTCGCCCTGCGTTTGCAGTTCAAGCGCCGGTTTCATCATCCCGAAGTAATTTCCAAGATGCAACGTGCCGGAAGGTTGGATGCCCGATAAAATTCGCATGGGCGGCAGGCTAACAACCTTGCCAAAGGGGTCAACCGTTTTGATGCGCGGTTTTGGCCCGCCGTGCACCATCTCACTTTTTCCGACACCCAATACTTTGTGGATCTGGAGCGCGGACATTCTTGTCCGCCTCTTCGTTCTGGTCAACGGCCAAGCGGACAGGAATGTCCGCGCTCCGAAAAAGTGAGCGCACTTGGACGCCTTAACCTGTTGGCGTGGCGCCTTGGGTTTCCACGGTTTCGGCCAGGGGAATGAGTTCCGTCGCTGCGGGCATACCCACCAGAGC
>JADGRT010000370.1 GCA_017880715.1 Verrucomicrobiia bacterium
CATGGCGACAAAAAAAGTCGGGGGATCCGCTCGCGCGGTTTCATTTCCGCCAGCGATTCCCAATTTCTGTCAATTGGAAATGAAGTGTTGGTGTGCCGGCTTGAGGCTATTCGTTCGCAGTTCTTTCCAACGTGTCATAGAGCGGCGCGGCCGGAGCGGCTTTCCCGCTGACTTCCGCCGCCGACACCGCCAGGATGCGGATGTTGCTATTGTTCGGCAAGGTCAGCGTGGTCGCACCCGGTGGAATGTCCATCGCATAGGCAAACAGGTAGGAGTAGGAGTACGGCACCGAGGAGCCGTCAGCGATGTGATGGTGCGAAGCATACCACGCCACCGGCGTGCGCTTGATGTAGCCCGGGGTCAATCCCGACATCTGGGTCGTCGTGCGCACACCGCCCCTGCCTCCGCCACGGCGATTGCCCGAATTGGCCGCTTCTTCGCGCGTTGTCCAAAGGCGGTTGTCCCACTGGCCGATATAGCCGCCCCAATCCTGAATTGTCAGCCGCGTGGATTGGTCGCCGACGAGGAAAGTTGCCGGCTGATCTCCTTGTGCGGAAGCCGCCAGCAAATAAACCCGGTTAAACGCGCCGCCGGGCAATCGGATCTTCTGCCCCTGCGTTTCCAATGCGTTGGGCTTGCCTTGCTCGCCCGGCCCCAGCACAAAACGAATGCCGTTGTAAAACAGTTCCTTGGGCAGCAATTCCCCGGGCAGCGCGTTCCCAACATCATCGAAGCCAATCATCGCTTCCTTGCCGTGCAGGCTCGAGACCGAGCGATTGCAATCCAGGGCCACCGGCTGAGATTTCACGGACGCCACCCGCGTCGGCGCGGACGCCAATTTGACGGCGAATGTGCGCGGCTGATAAGGCGTAAAATCGGCCTGCAATTTTCCATCCACGATGCGGGCCGGGCCGACGGGTTGTTCCTGTCCGTTGACTTCGCGGGCCGCCAACACGGGAGCGGCGAAGGTCACCCGCACACCGGGGTTTGCTTTGCCATCCAGTTCAACCATGCGAATAATGATTTCATCGCTGTCCTCTGCTTTTTTGAGGGCCAACACCCGCACGCGGCTGGTGTTCAGATTGAGCAACGAAAGGTTCTTGCCCACACTGCCCGCGTGCTTGGCGCTTTCAAATGCGATCAACGGCTGGTTCAGACGCTGGCCCTGCCAGTCCGTCTGGCTCTGGCGCCAATTGCCCGCGTGGCCGGCCAGGCCGAAGATAAACTCGTGATGACCCAAATCCTGGGAAGCCTGGTCGGGATAACCTCCGCGCGTGCCCGGGGTGCGGATCAGGGTAAGCCGCACCGTGTGGTCGTCCGGCTTGTCCGATCCGTTCTTGCAATCGGTCAGCACCGTCGCGCCGTAACCGCCGCTCTGGTCGGTCAAATCAATCCACTGGTGCGACGCGACCTCAAACTGACGTTCACTTTCCGTGAGACGTCCAATCGTGCCGACGTCCCAATTATAAGTGGCGTTGGAATTGACGGCGGTGAGCGGGAAGCAGATTTTGAGGTTGCAGTTGGTGCTTCTCCAGTCAATCGCATTGCCAAACTCCACCCGATTGCCCGCGTCCCCGGTCGACAGGCGGATGGTTTGCACAAATCTTGATCCTTCTGTTTCTCGCGCCACTTCCACAGCCACGCGGACGGGACCTTTTTCCACAACGCGGACTTTCGCCGTCCCGCTCACGTAGGCGCGCGGCGCGGCGATTTCCTGGTCATAATCCATGTTCCACGCCGGCCAGTTGCGCGGGTTGTCTGTTTTGATCGCCAGGCGAACCGGCGCGGAAAGCAGTTCCTTGTTGACCGCTTTGTCAAAAATGCTGGAAACATCGCCATTGGCATCCATTTGCAAGCGGTAGCGCGCGTTTTCCAGGGAGGTTTCCGTGGCTTTCAATTCAGAAGCGGCGGTTCCCGCTGTGCCGGTTTGCACATCATAGACGGTAAATCCAACCGGCGGCACCGAGGCCAGAAACAAGACCTTTCCACCCGATACCTGCGATAATGTTTCCCGTCCGTCCGGGCCGAGAACACGTACCTGCATGGCCTTGGTCTGGTCCGGCAGCCGGACGTCAGCCTCAACCACATCCTCCCGCGCGATGTTCAACGGGTTGAAGACCACGATGGCCGTGCCCTGAACCTGAGTATCCAGGCCTGACGCCACTCCCTCGGCGGCGCTGGTCAGTACGTCGGAAAACTGGTTCATGGCAATGACGTCGTCGTTCCAGGAAAATTCATACGCCTTGGGCGTGGCGGTGCCGGGAAGAATGTCGTGCATCTGGCCTTCCAAAGTGAGCATCCAGGCATTGTTCAACCTTTCCTGAGGATAAGGGCGGGCGCCCAGCCATGAGGCGGCGAGAGATGCTTTCTCAGCGGCATCGGCCAGCAATTCCTTCTTCCGGTTCCAACGCTTGCGATAGGCCTGGGAGTTGAGCGAACCGGCGGAATGATTGATCAGTTCGAGATCGCCCTGATAGTGGGGAAATTTGGAAAAGTCCGGCTTGGCCGCCAGGATGTCCAAAAACATTTGATCCGCCTTGGAGGAAATGACGTGAACCGGACCATCACCCATCTGCACCGGGGATTGGTCGGCGGGCGGCTCCTGCTGCGGCTGGCCGCGCCCTCCTCCTGTCGGAGGCACGATCTTGCTTCTGGTCACAATCGCTTCCACCATTTTCACCGAGTTTGGGGTGGGAGAACCGCCGGTGTCGCCCGTTCCGTAATAATGATAGTCGGCATAAATTCCGCTCGCCTCGCCGTTAATCTGGATTCGTTTGGGCCAATCTTGTCCGCCGCCGCCCCGGCGGCCGGTCGGGGCGGTGCCCGTGAGACTCTTGCTCAGATCACCGGTCACCGAACCGCCATAGCCGCCCGGATTCAGCGCCGCAATGACGCTGCTGCCATCCGTGCCCACCCAGATCCCCACATTGAAAGGAATGCCTTCCGGGGTTTTTTCGGGCGAGTCAGGTCCGCCCACCAAGGGGGCCGGCTGCCAACTGGCGGAAAGTTTCTGCGTCGAGAAACCCTTGACCCCGCTATGTGCCAGAATGGTCGGCAGGGAGGCCGGAAATCCGAAACAATCCGGCAGCATAAACTCCTCGCTGGCCTTGCCAAAATCATGGCGGAAATACTCGTTGCCATAGAGAACCTGGCGGAAAATGGATTCGGCACTGGGTGAGTTCACGTCGCACTCATCCACGGAGGAACCGCAGGGGAACCATCGCCCCGCAACGACATACTGTTTCAGTTTTTCATAATTCGCGGGATAATATTCCTTGAACAGCTTGTAGCGATAGGCGCCGGAGAAATTGAAAATGTAGTGCGGATACTTTTCGATCAGCGCAAAATTGTTCAGCAGGGTCTTGGCCAGATATTCCTGGATCACTTGCGGATACTCCCAGCGCCATTCCGTGTCCAAATGCGCGTAGCCGACGACATAAAGCGTCGGGTCTTTCGATAAATCCACCGACGCGTGGGCCGGTTGCGCGCCTGCGCTCCAGATGCCAAGGCAGAAGGTGGAAGCAAGCCAAATAAAAGTGTGTTTCATATCCGATATTTTATGTTTACCCGAACTGCACGGTCAGATTTGGGTTGGAGTAACCTTCATCCTTTTCCTTCGGCGCGCATCAAACAAATTGGCTCAGAGCCTTGTGAAATTTGTACTTCACGCGCTCCATATGCGGGTCGCGCTTGGTCATGTTGGCGGTCATTTTGTGCGTTTTGGGG
>JADGRT010000371.1 GCA_017880715.1 Verrucomicrobiia bacterium
TCCTTCTGTTCGTCCTCGTCCTCGTCCCTCGTCCTCGTCCTCGAATTGTTTTGTGAATTCGAGGACGAGGGACGAGGACGAGGACGATGCGCGGGCGCCTGAGAAGTGCGGGTTCGCCGCGCTTAACTGCCGAATTCAGGCTGTTCGTCCTCGTTTCTATCTGGAAAACCGCACGGTCAACTCCCGCGGCCTGGCTTCGTTGGGGAATTGAAGCCAAAGCAACCGTGCCGGGGCGTCATAACGACGCCGCTCCACCGGCGCACCGTCGAGAATAATCTCAACCGGCGCACGGGGGCATTCCAGCAGCACGACGGCTTCTGTTTTCGCAATGCCTTCGACCCGACAGGAGAATTGTCGGGAGGTGTTGGTTGCGGAAAATATTTTGCACGCTGCCGCCAGAACCTGGGTTTTGCTTTGCTTCGCGGCCTTCATGTCCAATAAAAACCACCGGCTGCCCGGTGTCAGGGCGATGGCGTTCTGCACGAGCAATTCGGGATCAAACAGGTTTACGAATTCACCATGGATGGTTTTGGGATCGGCCGCGGTTGATTCGTCCAGACCCGCGGCGATGACATATTTGCCGCGCTGCAACCAAAGGTAGTTTTGGTCCTGCCATTTGAGGCGTGTCCCTTGCGTGGCCTGTTCCAGGGCGGTCATGAGCTTAAGATCACCCTGTGGATCGGCCGCCAACTGCGCTGGAGGAAGCGATCGGTAATAAACCCGGCCCCGCCCCACCCGGTGCAATCCTTCCTTGGCGGCCGCGCCCAAGCCCAATTGCTCAAACAGGTGATGCCGCGGTGTGGCGTAATGCAACGCAGCACTGTTCCACCATTCGCGCACCTGGAGATAGGGATCCTGATCGTCATCCCAAAAAACCAGGATGCCCCCGGCCTTGACCCACTGGGCCAGGGGTTGATGCACTTCCGGGCTGAGCGGTTTCATGCCCTGGTACGTCATCAGAATGATGTCGTAAGGCTTCAGGTACTTTGGAATGATGAGGTTTTCTAACTGCACCGGTTCGACGGCAATGCCGCGTTTCAACAGAGGCAGCGCCAGGCCGTAAAGCTGGCTCAGGTGTGGGTCGCTGGCCTGCGGTTCGCCGCGCTGGAACATGAGCGAATCGCTGACCATCACGCCGGCGCGCAATGGGTTGCCCTCGCGTTTCACCGGGGCTTGGTTCAGGTCGTTCAATGCCTGAATCACCGTCTGGATTTCGGTGGCATACCCGGCGGGAATGGGCTCCCGCTTCTGGGGATCTTGGCGCGATGGATAGCTTCCGCCGAAAATGCGCTCCGGCCAGGGCATGACTTCAAATTGCCAGACCTCCGGCTGAAGCAGCGAGGCAACCAGCGTGGACTCCCAGTTGGTGCGGTAGTCCTGCCAGTCATGGTTGGGATTGTCCTCGATCGGATCGTTGAGATACCAAACCGTGCGGCCGGTGGCGCGCAGGAGGTTTTGCATGGCGCCGTATTCCAGAAATGCGGTTTCAAAGGTGCGCTCGCGAAGCTGGCCGCGATACACATTGGGCGTGCGTGCGGTGCCCGTCCAGACCTGGGCGATATAACCGTCGCACCCCTGCAGACGGGCCAGGCTGGATTCCGGGCTGACGATGCGCCAGTGAGCATAGTTCAGCAGGCTATGGGTGGGCACATAACAGCGCACCTGGCGTCCGGTCTTGCGGTTGCTTGCCTGCACATAATCGAACACCTGCTGGAGCGCGCGGCGATAGAGGAAATATTTGAGTTTCGACGCGCGCCATTGCGCGTCGGGCGACGTGTGCGGCGGAATCCAATCCTCGCCATAATACTTTTTCCATTCCCGCTTAAAACCCTCGGAATAACCGCCCCGCACCCAAAACTCCGGTTCCTCCAGATGGATGGCTTCGGCGCCGGCATCCAGGGCGCGTTGCACGCCCACGCAGAGGAACTTGCCAAAATTCTCGCCGGGGCACATGTAATACACATCGCCGCCATGGCTGATTTTCTTGCCGCTCCGTTCGGTCTGGGCTTCGTCCTCGTGATTCACGCCGTCAAAGCGGCCATAGAGATAATCCTGGTACTGGCCCCAGGAAACCCCGGTCATGACGTGGATGCGATAGCCGCGGTCGCGCCAGGTTTGAATACGATTCGGCAGACCGGAATCGATGCCATAAACGATGGCCACATCGGAACGTAGGTTGATGAAATCACCGTAGGCGCGACCGGTTTGGAAGCAAGTGCGTTCCAGCGCTTGATGAGGATCCACCGCTTGCGGCGGGAGCGCGCCAAAGCCGGACCACGCGGTCAGCGACAACAAAAGAACGAGCTGTTTCATGGGTTAGTTCATGGCAACCCAGACGCGGTCTGAGGAGTCATTCAAAGACTCAGAGAATCATTGAATTAAAAAAACGCCGCCCATCCCGACTGCGGGTTGACGGCCTTTCCGATCACGTGGTAAATCGCACCGGTCTATTGAACGCGCAGTTTGCGGGCCATGCCGGACCGATTAAACCGCAGGGGAGAAATGTGCCAAGGTTAGGAACCCCATTCTACTGCGGCAAATCTCGTAAAAATATCTCTCAGATTTTTAACCGCGGATCACGCATGGGCGCCGGGCCTACAGAAACTTGCAGGCCGGGGTTCCCAATAACCGGGCGAATCCGGGCTAACGACGAGGCCCGCCACCACCGCGGCTGCCGCCACCACCTCCGTGAAACCCACCACCCGCATGGTTGCTTCCAACACCTGCGCGATAGCTGCTTCCGCCTGCGCGATAGCCAGCACTGCCTACATGATAGCTGCTGCCGCCTGCGCGAAACGCGCCGCTGCCTGCCCGATAGGCGCCAATGCTGCCGCTGCCGACACGGTACCCTCCAGTACGATAGCCTCCGACGCCGTAGCCGCCTATGCCGCGGTAGCCGCTGACGCCGCGATAGCCACCCCCATAGCTACGGCCTCCCAATCCAACCGAAAACGAAAGCGAAGGATAGGAATACCCGTAGTACGGATAATAGTAAGGATAATAGCCATAATCGACATAAGTCGGCGGCGCCACATATACGGTCGAGGAGGGAACGTAAACGGGCTCACTTTGCACGTACGTCACCGGAGGTTGCACGTAGGTCGGCGCGGGTTGGGGACTGGAAGCAATCGGTTGAACCTCCTGCGGCGCCGCGGCAACGGTCGGGGCTGGCGGGGCGGTCTGCGCGACGGTTTCCACCCCCATTTGACGCTGGCTCAACATGGTGGCGAGCACGCGATCGGACACCCCTTCCCGCCGCAAATATATAATTTCGGGCACGCTCAGGTTGTAATCCCGGTGAGAGTTCTGAATAAAGGCTAAGATGGCCTCCTCGCCAATTTTCGCGCGGGCGAGCTTCAAGATGTCCGGCGCGCCGTTCGATAATTGAATCGCAGCGAACTCATTGGCGGACGCCGTTTCTACCGCGGTGGCGGTGGCAGCGGCGTTGGGGGAATTCTGCGCTGGAGCATCCAAGACCGAACTGACCAATAAAGCCATGCCAGCCATTGGCATCAGCAACCCGGTAAAAAGTTGGGTTTTCATAACATCTATCTCTACCCTTTAACCATCCGCCCGTAATGGCATTCTGTCAACGTCAACCACCAATGTGCCAATCCGCCGCAACCCCAAGGCCACAATCGCCGCCCAAGCAAGAGCCTTGAACTCGCCTGCGCTCAGGGCGTCTTCAAGCTCAGCGCGACTAAGCTCGAGCAGT
>JADGRT010000372.1 GCA_017880715.1 Verrucomicrobiia bacterium
CCGGGCAAGAACCAGCTCCGCGTGAGGCCCCGGAATGTGATCGGCCGGGAGGGAATTCCGAGCTGGATCGCCCTGGAATATCGGTGAGGAGGCCTTGGCGCCATGGGAGAATGCCGAGAGCCTGTTTGAAAACCCGCCCGGTGAGGGCACCGGGCCTGGAATGGCCAAATTGGGCGATTTTCTGTAGGCCGCGTGCCCTCACGCGGCGTTTCTGTGGAGTTTTCAAACAGGCTCGAAGATACCCCGCCCGATTCCGTGCATATCTGCTTTTGGTCGCGGGCACATTCTGTCTGACCTCGCGGCTTTGCCCAAATGCAGCGGTCCTTGCCACACGGATTCTTTCATCACTGACTGTCGGCACAGCCTACGGGTTTATTCGGAACCGACGAACTTGACCGATGCCCATAATCGCTTAAGAATGTGACCCATGAGAAAAGCAGCCCCTGCCACGATCAGCGCTTGTCCCAAGAACGACGCTGGCAGAGTCACGCTGCCGAGGCATATCCAAACAGAGGCAGAGCTGGAGGAGGTCTTAACCCGGCCGCGCGCGGTGTTGGTTGAGTTTATCCGCACCGTCTCGAGCCCGCTGGTGATTTTGGGCGCGGGGGGGAAGATGGGGCCGACGCTGGCAGTATTGGCCCGCCGGGCCGCGGAAGCGGCTGGGCATCCACTGGATGTGATTGCCGTCAGCCGTTTTCGCAATCCCATCCAACTTGCATGGTTGCAGGCGCATCAGATCCGGACCTTAACTTGTGATCTGTTGGAAGCCGGCGCCATGCGGCAACTCCCGGAAACCGAGAACCTTATTTATCTGGTCGGTCTTAAGTTCGGCACGACCCAGAATCCCGCCGCCACGTGGGTGGCCAACACCCTGGTGCCCGCCCGAGTCGCTGAGCGGTATCCCGGCGCGCGGATGGTGGTGCTATCCACCGGTAATGTCTATCCCCTCAGTGCCGTCAGCCGGAGCGGGTCGGTCGAGGAAGACGCGCTAACGCCGTCGGGCGAATATGCCTATTCGGCCGTCGCCCGCGAACGGATTTTCGAGCATTTCTCGCGGCGCAATGGCACGCGGCTCGCATTGCTGCGGTTATTCTATGCCCTTGACCTGCGCTACGGATTGCTCGTGGATATTGCCCGGAAGATACACGACGGGGAACCGATTGATCTCACCAACGGTTTTGTCAATTGCATCTGGCAAGGAGACGCCAACGAAATGGTTTTACGCGCGTTATCATTGACCAACAGCCCCCCGGCGGTGTGGAACCTTTGCCGGCCAGAAGTGTATTCGGTGCGCGACCTGGCGCGGCGGCTGGGCAAACAGCTTGGGCAACCACCGCAATTTGTCAGTAAAGAAGCCGAGACCGCCTTGCTCGGCAATCCCGCGAAGCTTTGTTCCGCCTTGGGCCAGCCAGCGATGCCGCTGGACAAAATCCTGCGGTGGACGGCCCAATGGATCCAACGGGGAGGCCGGCTTTTGGACAATCCCACGCACTTCGAGGTGCGCCATGGTCGCTATTGACCAGACCCGTCAACGCTTGGGTCAAGGGCTCGTGATACCGGCCTGTCCGTTGGCCCTGACCGCCCAACGTGCCTGGGATGAGCGACGGCAGCGCGCGTTGTTTCGCTATTACCTCGCTGCCGGCGCGGGGGGATTAGCCGTCGGCGTGCATACGACTCAGTTCGCCATTCACGATCCCCAGGTAGGACTCCTTCGCCCCGTGCTCGAAATCGGAGCGGAGGAAATGAGCCGGGCCAGCACCGTGGTTCGAATCGCCGGTCTGTGCGGCTCCACCCAACAAGCGCTCGCCGAAGCCTCCTGCGCGCGCGACTTGGGATATGATGCGGGCCTGTTGAGTCTAGGCGCATGGAAAACCGGCGCCGAAAGGGACCTGATTGCGCATTGCCGGATCATCGGTGAGGTCATCCCGATTATCGGTTTTTACCTGCAACCGGCCGCCGGTGGACGGGTGTTGTCCTATGCGTTCTGGCGTCAGTTGGCGGAACTCGAGCGCCTGGTCGCCATTAAAATTGCACCGTTCAACCGTTATCAAACCTTGGACGTCGTTCGTGCGGTGGTCGAAGCGAGGCGGGATGATATCGCGCTGTACACCGGCAACGATGACAATATTATCGCGGACTTGCTCACCCCCTTTCGTTTCGCTGTGGATGGCCAAATGGTGGAACGCCGCATGGTGGGCGGTTTGCTGGGGCACTGGGCGGTCTGGACCCGAAAGGCCGTGGAACTGCATGGCGAGTGCCGGCGTCTGGCGCAATCGGGCGAATCCATTCCCGTTTCGCTCCTGCAACAAGCCATCGAGGTAACCGACGCCAACGCCGCTTTCTTTGATCCCGCCCATGGCTTTGCGGGATGTATTGCCGGGATTCACGAGATTCTGCGCCGCCAAGGACTGTTCGAGGGCATCTGGTGCTTGGATCCCCAGGAAACACTCAGTCCGGGTCAGAAAGAAGAGATCGATCGGGTTTGCCAGGCCTATCCTCACTTGAGCGATGATGAATTTGTCCGGCAACACCTCGACCAATGGCTCTTGGGGTAACGCTGGTTGACGCTATGAACGAGACTCCCCTCTTCGATACCCTCGCTGATCTGGTGCGTATCAATAGCGTCAATCCGGCCTTTGCGGGAGGGAAACCGGAGGCGGACATCGTTCGCTATGTGCGCGAGTTCTTTCGGCAGTGCGGTCTCGAGACCTGGGAACAAGCGGTCCTGCCCGATCGCCCCAATTTGATCGCCTGTCTGCCCGGGCACGACCAGAGCCGGCGCCTCTTGCTCGAAGCCCACGTCGATACGGTGACGGTGCAAGGCATGACGATTTCGCCTTTTGAACCTACCGTGGCACATGGACGCCTCTATGGTCGAGGCGCCTGCGACACCAAGGCTGGGTTGGCGGCCATGATGCATGCCGTTGCTTTCCTTAAACGGAGCGGCATCACGCCGCGGTGCGAGGTGTGGCTCGCGGCAGTCGTGGACGAAGAGTCAACGTTTTTGGGGGTCAACAAGCTGTGCGAAGGGCTGGAGGCCGAGGCCGCCATTGTCGCCGAACCAACGGAGTTGCGCCTCGTCATCGCCAGCAAAGGCACGGTGCGGTGGCGAATTCGCGTCCTCGGCCGGAGCGCTCATAGCGCGAAACCGCATTTGGGCATTAACGCCATCACGCACATGGCGCGGCTGGTTTTAGCCCTCGAGGATGAAAACCAACGACTCACCCAAAAGACGCATCCCCTCCTTGGCCCGGCCACGTTGAGCGTTGGGGTGATTCGCGGGGGCGTCCAGATCAACGTTGTTCCAAACGAGTGTTCTATCGACCTGGACCGTCGTTTGCTCCCGGGCGAATCGGTGTCGGAAATCCTGGCTGCCGGCCAGCAGCTCCTGGCTTCCTTAAAGGAGAGAATCCCGGGCTTCGACGCGGTTATGGAGCCGCCCATGTTCACCGCCGCGCCGCTGGAAACACCCGCGGATTCAGCCCCCGTTCGCTTCGCCCGGCACATCCTCGATGAACTCGGTCTGGATTCAACGCCGGTGGGTGTGCCCTTTTGCAGCGACGCCAGCAAGCTCACGCAGTTCGGCATCCCCAGCATCCTTTTCGGGCCGGGCAGCATTGATCAGGCCCACGCCGCGGTCGAGTTTGTCGAGTGCGCCCAAGTGGTCAAAGCGTTCGAGTTTTATCGTAAATTCATCGAGCACTTTGG
>JADGRT010000373.1 GCA_017880715.1 Verrucomicrobiia bacterium
ACCAGCACACCCACCATAGCGGCGAAGAACAGCACATTCTGCCAGAGCGGACGCCGAACTTCGACTTCGGGCATCGCCGCCGCCGCTTCCGCCTTGGCCTGTTCCTCGCGCCGGAAGACCAAGTGCATCGCCAGCCCTATAATCACACTGAAAGCCACCGCGCCAACCGCGCGCGCCATGCCCAGTTCCAGGCCCAGGATCCGCGCCGTCATCACGATAGCCAGCACGTTGATGGCCGGGCCAGAGTAGAGAAATGCCGTGGCCGGCCCCAGTCCCGCTCCGCGCGTCCAGATACCGCCAAAGAGCGGCAGCACCGTGCAGGAGCATACCGCCAGAATGGTTCCGGACACCGAGGCTACCCCATAGGCGAGCGCCTTGTTTGCCTTCGGCCCCAGGTAGCGCATTACCGACGCCTGGCTCACGAACGCGCTGATGCCGCCCGCGATGAACAGCGCCGGCACCAGGCATAACAGCACATGCTCTTGGGCATACCACTTGGTCAGTTCCAGCCCTTCCTTGAGGGCGTTGTCAAAGCGCGGCACGCCCACCGGCAGGTAGAAACAGCCTAGGAACACCGCGGTTATGGCCGCCAGGTACTTCCATTCTTGTTGCCAACGCGTCGTCATTTAGGCAATTCGCTAATACTGAGGTCAGAAAATCAGCCCATTATGAGCGTGGCTTCCTGAGCGTTTTTTTTATGCACGGCGGCAATGCATTGAAAAAAATTCATCACACAAGGCACTTTGAGCCGGTAAAACACCTGCGCCCCCCGTTTGTCGTCCGCGACGATGCCGGCCTCCCGCAGCAGGGCCAGATGGCGGGAGACGGTCGGCATTTCGGAGCCGACCATTTCCGCCAATTCGCACACACAACGTTCGCGTTTTGACAGCTCGTTCACGATGAGCAGGCGGGACGGGTGAGCGAGCGCCTTAAGAACTTTGGCCTGGGCTTTGTATTGCGCCTTATTTTTTGCATCCGCAGTCATAACTGTTATCAAATTAGCTAAACCGCTAAATATGTCAACGGTCTGCTCAAAAAATCTCAAATGTCTCGCTAACCGTGCCGCTTTGGCGATTAACGCCGAGTTCAGCACCGCCACGGACATACGTCGGCGGATTGCCAAGCTGGGAGAAGTCGAGCGTCGCGCCGTGGCGAGTTGGCCGCAAGGTCAACCAAGCCGAACTCGTCCTGACCTGGGGCTCGTTCTTTTTCACCTACGCGGTCTTCCCGATCGGGGTGGGCTGGCTCTGCGACCGCGTGGATGTCAAGTGGGTGTCTGCTGGCGCGCATCGTTCCTCATCATCGGCTCCGCGTGCTTCGGTTTGCGGGTGCGGGAGTCTGACCGGTTGGTGGCAGAGACTGCAAATCCTCAAGGGTTTTGCTTTGGGAGTGTGAGTTTGAATCCCCAGTCGTTGTCGGAGGGAAAATCAGGCACCGCGACCCAGCCCCATACGTTGGCCGGCAACCGGCCCTTGCCTGCCTTCGACCATTGCCCGGTCCGGGGATCGAACCATTCCGCTTGGTAACTCGCGTGCGGCACCGCGCCGCGAATGAGGCTTTGTTGGGGGCAATCTTTTTCAAAGTAAGCGAGGAAAAAGTCCTTGCCAGGCGTGCGGGCGCAATAAGCCCAGCCGACGTAGCCTTTGGTCACGTGAGTTTCGCTCGGCGAAACCAGGTTCGCGTCGGGAACCAATTCCTGATAACGGCGGCCTTCGGAGAACGCAAAGGTTTTCAGATGCTGCATCTGGTTGGCGGAATTCCACTGGAACGCCGCCCACATGAAGGGACTCGATCCCGGCTCAACGTCGGCGCCCCACAAACCTTCCGATCCATAAATGTGTCCGGCAAAACCGCCTGAGAGAAAGCTGCCATACATGCCCGACCGCACGTAAAGATCATCCGCTTCCGTTCCGCCCGGAGCGCCGTATTTGTAGGGCGGGGAATAGCGTTTGTCGGCCATGCCCGAGTAGTAGGGTTCACCGTTCAACGCCGGCCGCGCCGGTTGGGCGTGGTAAATCTCCGTGAGATACCAATAGTAATCGTGCTCGCGTCCGTTGCCGGTCTGATGGAACGTCAGCCATTGGTTTTCCTCCGGCCCGCCGAAATTCAACAGGCTCGAGACCGAGGCATTGCACGAGGCCAGCGTCCCGAACGGCGGATGGCCGTACTTCTCCACAACCCGGTTGGCGGCCTGGTTGAGTTGTTGGGGGGTGGCGGTCATCACCGGGTAATCGTAATGCACCGGACTGTATAGGCAGTTGTTGGCCTGGTAACGGCTCCAAATATATTGAATGTAGCGGCTGTAAGAATCGGGCCAGTCATAATACTTCGCCCAGCACGACGTGACATCGCGCCGCGCCACTTCGATGACCGGAATGAACCCCTGCGCGTTCAGGTAATCAATCTTCCGGTCCAGGGATTTGAAATACTCCGGGTTGATGCGGTCCACGTCCGGATAGACCTGCTCGTAGCCGGGGACTTTGCCGGGAAATAAGAACGCCCGTCCGCCTTCATTCGACATGTCTTTCGCGTGCCATCCGTCGCGGGGTTTTTTGTTGGCGATCTCGCCCTGGTCCACCCAGGCGGAGCGGACGCCGAGGTCCACCTGCTTGTCCAGCCAGATTTCCCACGGCTGGTCGTCGTTCGCCCAGTTCGGAAAAGCGGCGATGATGGCCACCGCATTGAACCCCTGATTTTTCCGCAGCCGCAGATAATCCTTGAACCCCGCGTCGGGCCCGAGGGGACGTTCCCGGTCGTCATCGTTCCACTTGAAGCGCCAGGTTGCCGCCGCATACCAAGTATCGCCCAACAGGAGAAACGGCATGCCATCGGCATATTCAAAGGCGTGGCCGTTGGCGGTGGGTTTGATGAACCCGTGCCGCGTCGGCATCGCGGCCTTCTCCGCTTCGGACCATGCCAGCGCGTTGAAACTGCCTTGCTGGCCGTTCAGGCCAGCGTCTTTTTGATTCGAGTCGCTGCGCCAGGACCATTTACCGGCTTGCGTGGCCAAGACGCGCACGCGAAAAACGTTGCGGCCGTCCCAAAACCCAAAGCAGCGCTTGTCGAAACCGGGTCCTTTCAAATCAACCCAGACCTCGACGTTGGTGTAGGGATTGGCGTAGTGGTTCGCGGCGTGAAATGTCAGTTCGACTTTTTCCCAGACGTGAACATCGGGTTGCGCGGCGGCCAGACTCAGCGTGGTGGCGATCAAGAAAAGAGGTGCGAATGATTTCATGGAGAGAAAGTCTTTGCGTTTGAAGCGGAAAGGTCAAACTGGAAAATAGGTGGCAGGGGCGAAGGCCAACCGAAATTCGACGCCGCCTAGTCCGTTCCACTCCGGTTGACAAGAACTGAAGAAGTGTTCAATCATCTGCTTGAACCAGTTTTCCTGAGCCCAACGCGAGAACATCGGGCGAGCAATTTGAACCCGGTCGCTCTGGAAATCGGTGCTGCTGACCGCCGTCTGGTGAGCGTTGGAACTGAGCCATCGGATTTCCCGCACCCAGAGCTTGTTTCCCAACCCAACCCCGCGCTCAGTCGGGCGATTCGTAAGTGCCGAGACGTGAGCAACTGCGGACGTGCGGCGCAAAAGCATCGGGCACGGCCATCGGCGCGGCTTTGCTTTCATCGAAGCCGTTCAGCAGTTCTTTTACGAAATGATGGAAGCGCCCTTTATCGAAGGTCTGCGGAAAAGTCTCGGTGACG
>JADGRT010000374.1 GCA_017880715.1 Verrucomicrobiia bacterium
TCGAGATCAAAGGCGATTTGCTTTTTTTACAGGGCAAATACCCGGAATCGTTCGATTACTATCTCAAGATTGAGGAACGATACAATATCCCCGGCCGCGTGGTTGGCTGGTGCCTGCGTTTCGCGGACAAGACCGGCAACCATAAATACGACGCCGAAATTGAAAAACGCATCAAGGCGCTGTTTCCCAAGGGGCGGGAAAAGGCCAGCCTCAAGACACTCCAGGGGCGCCCCAGCAACGGCGTGATCATTCAGGAAGAAAACGACCTCGTCCGCGCCGCCGGAATGAAACGAGGAGACATCATTGTCGCCCTGAACGGCACCCGGTCGTACGATATGTTCCAGTACCAGTATTTGCGTGATCGCCTCAAGACCGCGGATATGCTGTTCATATTCTGGGACGGCAAAGAATACCGGGAAGGCAAGGCCAGGCTGCCCAACCATCGGTTTGGCGTCGCCTTCGCGACCTACAGTCGCCCATCTCCTTGAAACCGCTGCGATTCTGCTTCTCACCGCCGCTGGCTGCCCCTAGTCTGCCCGGCCGTGATGAATGTGAATGTTTTGAAAATTGCCGCCCTGGCGGGAGATGGCATTGGCCCCGAGGTCATGCGCGAAGCCATCCAAGTCCTCCGGGTCGTTGAAAAAAAGTTCAATCTAAACCTCCAAATCACCGAGGCCCCCGTCGGGTGGGCCGGCCTGGACGCCGCTGGGGAAGCGTTGCCCAAAGCCACCCTGGCCCTTTGCAAGGCCTCGGATGCCATTCTGTTTGGCTCAGTCGGTTTGCCCGACCGCGATCCGACCGTGCCCAAGGAAAAGCGGCCGGAGCGCGCCGCCCTGCTCCGTCTGCGCAAAGAGTTCAATCTCTACGCCAACCTCCGACCGGTCAAACTCCCAGCGGCGCTGGCGCATGTCTGTCCGCTGCGGCCCGAACGCCAGGGAAAAGGGATCGATATCCTGGTCGTGCGCGAACTCACCGCCGGTCTCTATTTTGGCAAGCCCAAGAAAACCGAGGAAGTCATCGAAGCCCAAGCAGGACCGCATCAGCCCCGCCGTTTTCACCGGGCAGTGGACACGATGGTCACCACCACGCCTGAAATCGAACGGATTGCGCACGTGGCCTTCCGCGCCGCTCAAACGCGCCGCCACAAAGTCACGAGCATCGACAAAGCGAACGTGCTCGAAAACGGCGTGCTCTGGCGCGATGTCGTCACCCAAGTAGGCAAAAAATATCCGGAGATCGCGCTACAGCACATGTTTGTGGACAACGGCGCGATGCAGTTGTTGCTCCGGCCGGACCAGTTCGACGTCTTGCTCTGCGAAAACACCTTCGGCGACATCCTGAGCGATGAAGCGGCCGCGCTGGCCGGTTCCCTGGGCATGCTCCCCAGTGCCAGCCTGGGCGAGGCGCAAGGAATGAAAACGTTCGGCCTGTTTGAACCGGCGGGCGGCACCGCCCCCGACATCGCCGGCAAAAACCTCGCCAACCCGATCGCGCAAATTCTGTCGGCCGCCCTCATGCTGCATTACAGCTTCGGACTGGACGACGCGGCCAACGCCATCCACCAGGCAGTGGCCAAGGTCATTGATGCCGGTTACCGAACCGGTGACATCTATACCGCCGCGGAACCCAAGGCCCGCAAAGTCAGCACGACGGAAATGGGCGCCGCCATTGCCGCGGCTCTTTGAACAGGTTGCCTCGGACCTTCGGGACCGGGGCGGGGACAGTTTGTCCGATACCACTAGGATTTGAGCTATAGGTGCCGGTTTTTGTCCCGACGGGACAAACGAGAATAGCCCAGCGTTTCAACGCTGGGTGCGGACGGATTGACGGTTGAGTCCCGAAGGGACGGCTGGGCTTGTGGTTCTCAGCCGTCCCTTCGGGACTTGGCACACCCAGGCCACGATCCCGGCGTTGAAACGCCGGGCTATTCTCAGCCATCCCGCCGGGATGACTTTGGTGCAACGACCCTGCCATCAGACTAGGTGTCGGCGCTCCGGAAAAGCTGAATTTCGTCCAGCCGGAAGAAATCCCGTAGAATGCGGTTGCCAGGAAACTGGCGCGCTGCTAAGCTCCCACCGCTCGCTAACCCATAAAATAACGCCCCTAATCGATGAAAAGTTATAACATAGCCGTCATCGGCGGCGATGGCACGGGCCCGGAAGTGGTCCGCGAAGCCATCAAAGTCCTCGATGCCGCCGCGCCCAAGTTCAACGTCAAACTCAATTATACCCCGTTCGATTTCGGCGGGGACCGTTACCTTCGCACGCATGAAGTCTTGCCGGACAGCGCCGTCCCCGAACTGCGCAAGTTTCCGGCCATCCTGCTGGGGGCCATCGGCCATCCGGACGTCAAGCCTGGCATCCTGGAAAAGGGCATCCTGCTCCGCATGCGTTTCGAGCTGGAGCAGTACATCAATCTCCGGCCGGTGAAACTCTACGACGAACGTTTCTGCCCGTTGAAGGACAAGAAGCCGGAGCACATCGACTTCGTTGTTGTCCGCGAAAACAACGAGGGGCTTTACACCGGTTCCGGCGGCTTTGTCTTCAAGGACACGCCCCATGAGGTTGCCATCCAGGAAAGCATCAACACCCGCCGGGGGGTGGAACGCTGCCTGCGTTACGCCTTCGAGTTCACCCGCAAGCGGAACCGACGGAAAACGCTCATGTTGAGCGGCAAAACCAACGTCCTCACCTTTGCCTTCGATCTTTGGGAGCGCGCCTTCCACGAAATCGGCGCCCGGGATTATCCGGACATCAAACGCGAATACGCGCATGTCGATGCCACGACCATGTGGTTTGTAAAGAACCCGGAATGGTTCGATGTGATTGTCACCGACAACATGTTTGGCGACATCATCACCGACCTGGGCGCGATGATCCAGGGCGGCATGGGGATTGCCGCCGGCGGAAACATCAATCCGCAAGGCACGAGCATGTTTGAGCCGATTGGCGGCAGCGCCCCGAAATACACCAATCAGAACGTCATCAATCCCCTCGCCGCCGTCTGCGCCGGGGCCATGATGATGGATTTCCTGGGTGAAACCCCGATGGCGCAAGCCATCGAGAACGCCGTCATCAAGGTCGTGCGCGAAAAACTCAAGAGCCTGGCGGCTGGCAAAATGGGTTACGGCACCCGCGAGGTTGGCGACCTGGTGGCCGCCACCGTTTAGTCGATTGGGAAAACGCCGGGGAATGCGGGAAGTGTTGGGGTCGGCGTAGGGAAGGACAGCGTGCCCCTTTCCCTCTTTTCGTCCTCGTCCCTCGTCCTCGTCCTTCGTCCTCGAAAATGAAACGGAAATCGAGGACGAGGGACGAAGGACGAGGACGAGGACGAACCAGAATAGAGGGAGCGACTTCACACTCGTCCCCGCCCTGAAACGTAGGTTTCCTCCAACAAAATCAAGGAATGTAGATACTACATTTCTTGATTTTTTAGGGTTTACGGAGCCGGAAGAACTGTTGCTGCTGGAGGGCGGCGAGCGGCTCGCGATATTGGTAAAAGTAGCCGTCGAAGGCATACGGCCGGCTGATCGTGGTCCAGGTTGAGGTCGGCGAGAGGTCGGTCGTTGATTCCAAAGTGAAATCCGCAAAAATGGCGCCCCAATAAACGACCGCAGCGTCCGGTTCCAGACGGATGAATAATCCTGGTCGAACGACCGTCTGCGGGGCTGCGGGCGCCACCACGATCGAGCCGGCGA
>JADGRT010000375.1 GCA_017880715.1 Verrucomicrobiia bacterium
GATCCGTCAACACCCGGCGTTGAAACGCCGGGCTATTCTCAAAAGTCCCTCCGGGACAAAAACACGGCCTCCGTGCGGCACCTACAGCTCAAATCCTAGTGGCATTGGAGCTCCGGTCTGCCGGTTCCAGGGGCCTCCGGCCCCAGGATTCCAGGCCACCCGTTACATCCCAATGCTGGCCTTCGGAGAAGGCCGCAACCGGCAGGTCAGAGACCTTGCCCCACAGGGTCCGCCCTAATTCTGAGAAGTGCCCGCGTCAGTTATTGCTCGAAGGTTTTCTTTGCGCGCCGGCGCGTTTTACGGTTTCATGTTTCCATGACAACGAACTTTCAAATCCTGGCGGCCGGTGTGTGCCTGATGGTCTTTGGGAGCCCGAGCACGCTTTTGGCCAATTCCCGCGAACCGATGTTGTTATGGCCCCAGGGGGCGCCCGGGGGAAAAGACGATCTCGGCGAGGAAAAGGATACCACCCAGCCCAAGGATGGCCTCGTGGCGGGCCAGCCGGTCATTCGACTCGGCAATGTTTCGAAACCTACCCTGACCGTTTATTCCCCGCCGCGTCGAAAGAACACCGGCGCGGCGGTGATCGTCTGCCCGGGTGGCGGCTATCACATACTGGCAATGGATTTGGAAGGGACCGAAGTAGCCGAGTGGCTCAACTCGATCGGTGTGACCGCCATACTGTTGAAGTACCGCGTGCCGGCGCGCAAGGATCGCCAGCAATACGAAGCGCCCCTGGAAGACGCGCAGCGGGCAATGGGCCTGGTGCGGCAGAACGCCGCAAGTTGGGGCATCAATCCCGAACGCATCGGTATTATGGGATTCTCCGCCGGCGCGCACCTCGCAGCCGTCCTGAGCTGCAACTACGCGCAACGCGGCTACGCGCCGATCGACGACGCCGACCGGGTGAGTTGTCGGCCTGATTTTACGATGTTGATCTACCCGGCTTACCTGACGATGCCGAAGGAAGGCGACAAAATCGCGCCGGAACTGAACCTTACGTCCAACACACCGCCCACCTTCCTGGTCCAGACGCAGGATGACAGCGTCCGCGCGGAAACCAGCGTTTTTTACTATCTGGCGTTGAAGAACGCGAAGGTGCCCGTGGAAATGCACCTTTATCCATCGGGCGGACACGGCTATGGCCTCCGTCCAAGCGAGAAGGCCGTGACCACCTGGCCGCAACGCGCCGAGCAATGGATGCGCGGGCTGGGCTTGCTGGAGCGGAAGCGATGATGGGAATAAATTCGGAGGGCGGAGTTACAGGACGCCCATTATTGTGGGGCTCCCGGAGCTCGCCCCTCCGAAACTCAGAGCTCCGAAATGCGGGAACTTATGCAATGACCCCTATGAATACCCAACCGAAATTGCCTGGAACATGGGATTGGCTGGCCATCGCCTTCACGATTCTGTCCCTGAACCTGTTTACCGCTTGCCTGGCAGGCGAGACGACGTCCGCGCCGGACCTGGCGCTTTGGTATGACCAGCCGGCGCAGAAGTGGATGACCGAGGCGCTCCCCATCGGCAACGGCCGGCTCGGCGCGATGTTCTTCGGCGGGATCGCCCGCGAACGCATCCAGTTCAACGAAGACAGCCTCTGGACCGGCGACGAAAACCCGTCGGGCGATTACGGTAAAATGGGCGCGTACCAGGCCTTCGGCGACGTGTTTATCAACTTGCCGGCGCATCAAGATGCGACGAACTACCGGCGCGAACTGGACCTCAGCGACGCAGTGGCGCGCGTCCGCTATCAGAGCGGCGGCGTGACCTACCGGCGCGAATACTTCGCCAGCCAGCCGGCCCAGGTCCTGGTTTTCCGGCTGACGGCCGACAAACCGGGCAGTTATACCGGCGCCATCGAACTGGCCGATGCGCATAAGGCGCAAATCGTGGCGGCCGGCAACCGTTTAACAACCTCCGGCTCGCTGGCCAACGGCCTGAAATACGAGGCGCAATTACTGGTCATACATGACGGCGGCTCGATCAAGGCCAACGGAACGACGCTGGAGTTTCAGGAGTGCAACAGCCTCACCCTTGTCCTGGCCGCGGGCACGGATTACGTCATGGATCATGAGAAGAACTGGCGCGGCGAGCCTCCGCACCAACGCCTCACGGAACAGCTTCAATCAGCATCACGTAAATCCTACGCGGCGCTGCGTTCCGCCCACGTGAAGGATTACCAGTCGTTTTTCAACCGTGTTCGATTGGACCTCGGTTCGCCGCCGGCGGATCGGCGCGCGCTGCCCACGGATCAGCGGTTGAAGGCTTACGCCTCGGGGGCCAACGATCCCGGACTGGAAAATCTGTTCTTCCAATTCGGCCGTTATCTGTTGATCGCCTGTTCGCGCCCCGGTTTCCTGCCCGCGAATTTGCAGGGGCTCTGGAACGATAGCAACAAACCGCCGTGGTCCTCCGATTACCACTCGAACATCAACATCCAGATGAACTATTGGCCCGCCGAGCCGGCTAACCTGGCCGAATGCCACGATCCGTTTCTGAACCTGATTCGCAGCCAGCTCGTGCCCTGGCGCCAAGCCACCCAGCGGGCGAAGGAATTCCAGCTAGGATCCGGCGCGGTGCGCGGCTGGACCGTGCGCACCTCGCACAACATCATGGGCGGCATGGGCTGGCAATGGAACAATCCCGCCAATGCCTGGTATTGCCAGCATCTCTGGGAGCATTACGCCTTTAGTGGCGACCGGGATTACTTGAAAAACTTCGCTTATCCCATCCTGAAAGAAACTTGCGAATTCTGGGAAGACCACCTGAAAGCGCTGCCGGATGGCCGTCTGGTCGTGCCGATGGGCTGGTCGCCGGAACACGGCCCCAAGGAAGACGGCGTGACCTACGACCAGGAAATTGTCTGGGATCTGTTCACTAACTTCCTTGAAGCCGCCGACGTTCTGGGCATCGACCAAGAATATCGCAACCGGATCGCCGCCCTGCGGGAAAAATTGGTTGGCCCGAAAATCGGCCGTTGGGGCCAGTTGCAGGAATGGATGACCGACCGTGACGATCCGAAAGACACACACCGCCACGTCTCGCACCTGTTTGCGGTGCATCCCGGCCGGCAGATTTCGCCCCGCCAAACGCCCGAACTGGCGGCCGCTGCCAAGAAGTCCCTCGAAGCCCGCGGCGATGTCAGCACCGGCTGGTCCATGGCGTGGAAGATTAATTTCTGGGCGCGCCTCCAAGATGGCGATCACGCATACAAGTTGCTCCGCAGCCAGCTCAAGGTGGTGGGCATGACCGGCACCGACTATAACCAGGGCGGCGGCACCTATCCGAACCTGTTCGACGCCCACCCGCCGTTTCAGATCGACGGCAACTTTGGCGCAACGGCTGGCATCTGCGAGATGCTCCTGCAAAGCCACAACAAATCAGAAGTTAGAAGTCAGAAGTCAGAAGTCAGAAGTCAGCCGCAGGCCGCAAGTTATCTGATCGAGTTGCTGCCTGCGCTGCCCTCGGCGTGGGCCGCCGGTTCGGCCAAGGGCCTGCGTGCCCGCGGCGGGTTCGAGGTTGATATGTCATGGAAGGAAGGCAAGCTCACCGCAGCCACTATCCGCAGCCTTCGGGGTGCGCCTTGCCAGGTGCGCTATGGCAGCGAGGTGCGCAGCGTGCGTCTGGCCAAGGGCGGAACGTACCGGTGGAAGCCGTAGACAAATCCGCTCGCCGGGC
>JADGRT010000376.1 GCA_017880715.1 Verrucomicrobiia bacterium
GCCGATTACATTGCCGGCACGGGCGGTTGCGACTTGGCCCAGTTTGGGGTTGGACAGAAAGAACGAGCGACGCCAGGATTGAACCACCAGTTCGGCCGCGCCTTTGCTCATCGAATAAACGTCGTGGCCGCCCAAGGGATCGATTTCGCGGTAGCCGAATTCCCACCCCTGGTTTTCGTAGCATTTGTCGCTGCTGATGACGACCACGGTGCAGGGCAGTTCCAGTTGCCGGACGGCTTCGAGCACGTTGGCAGTGCCGACGGTGTTGATGGTGAAGGTGTCCAGCGGATCGGCATAGGAGCGTCGCACCAGGGGTTGGGCCGCCAAGTGAAACACGACGGCCGGCGCCGTTTCGCGCAGCGTTCGGCGCAGGCTTTCCAGGTTGCGGATGTCGTCGTTGCACTCCTGGGTGAAAGTGGCTTGATGGATCAATTCATAGTGGCTGGGGTTCGTCGGGGCCGGCCAGCCGTAGCCGGCGACGCGCGCGCCCAATTCCTTGAGCCAAAGGCAAAGCCAACTGCCTTTGAAACCGGTGTGGCCGGTGACCAAAACGCTTTTTCCGTGATAATAATCGGCAAACATACGGGTTAAACCGGGCGTTGTTCGATCGCCAACGTCATGACTGAAACCCTAAAAAAACCTTGGCAAAGGTGCAACCCTAATAAGCATGTGGTTCAAGAAACGCTGCTTGAAGGTTGGACGCGACTGAAGAATACTCCGCGGCTATCGAACATTGCCTATGAACACGCGAAGATGGGGGCTCCCGGAGCTCGCCCCTCCGAGAGATTGCTCCGATATGCGGGCACATAGGCAACGACACTTGGCAGACACGATATGAAAACGACCTTGCATACTCCACTGGTGGCTGTGGTTTTATCCATAACGTCACAAGTGCCGCCGCGTGAGGGCACGCGGCCTACAACACCATGTAGGCCGGGTCCCCTGACCCGGCGTTTTGGACTTATGACGCTCTGTTTACTTATCGCGGCCAGTTTCACCGCGCCTTGCGCCCAGGAAGCCGACCGCGCCTTGGATGGCTTTTTCCGGACCTATTTGGATCAGTACTTCCAGTTGCGTCCGTTGGACGCCACCAAGCTGGGAGATCATCGGTTCGACAACCAATTGGATGACGTCTCGCGCCTGGCGCGCGAGGGATGGACGGCGCACCTGCGCCAGACGTTGGGCGAGTTACCCCGGCGGGTGGACTTCGCGAAGCTGTCGCGCGCCGGACAGATTGATTTCGAGATTTTTCAGCATGAATTGACCAAGTCGATTTGGCAGGCGGAGAACACGCGGCCTTTTGAGGAGGATCCGCGTGTGTATAACGAGTATTTGAGCGACAGCGTTTTTCTGCTGCTTGCGCAATCCACGCTGTCCAAGGAAACGAACATCGCCAATTGCCTGGCGCGCATGGAGCAAATGCCGGGGGTGATCGCCGCCGCCAAGGAAAACCTGAAGAATCCCCCGCGGGCGATCCTGGAAACGGCGATTCGCCAGAACCAGGGCGCCATTGCCTTTTACGAGCGGGATCTTTTTGAACTGGCGGGTCAAACATCGCAACGAGACAAACTCAAGGCCTCCGCCCAACGCGTAGCGGCAGCTTTAAAGGAATATCAGAAATTTCTCGAGCAGGATCTGCTCCCGCGCGCTAACGGCGAATGGCGGCTGGGCCGGGAGAAGTTTTACCGGAAACTGGAACTGGAACTCGACGCGGGTCTCACCGCCGACCAGGTGCTGGCGGATGCCGAAACCGAGTTCGTGCGGGTCGAGCGGGATCTCTATATCGTCGCCCGACAACTTTGGAGCCGGTATTATCCCGAGAAGGCGTTGCCGCCTGACGACGAGGGCGGTCGGCGTTTGGCCGTGCAGCAGGTGTTGGCACGCGTGGGCCAGGAGCATGGCGAGCCGCAAAACCTGGTGCAGGATGTGCGGACGGCGGTCACCCAGGTCAAACGGTTTCTGGCGGAGCACGACCTGGTGCGACTGCCTGATCCCGATCATTGCCAGATCATCGAGATGCCGGAATTTCAGCGCGGCAATTCCACGGCGTACATGAACGCGCCGCCGCCGCTGGATGCCAAGGCCAGCGGTTACTTCGCGGTGAGTCCGCCGCCCAAGGATTGGGACGATCGGCGCGTAAAAAGCTATCTCGAAGAATACAACCGCCACATGCTTCACATCCTGACGATTCACGAGGCCTATCCGGGGCATTATGTGCAGTTGGAATATGCCAATCGAAATCCTTCGCTGATCAGGCGGGTGCTGTCATCGGGGGTGTATGTCGAAGGCTGGGCGGTTTATACCGAGCAGACCATGTTGGATCAGGGGTATGGCCAGGGGGATTTGGCTTTGCGCATGACCCAGCTCAAGTTCTATCTACGCGCGGTGGCCAATGCCATGCTGGACCACAAAATGCACTGCACCGCCATGACTGACGATGAGGCGCTGAAATTCCTGATGGAGCGAGCCTTTCAATCCGAGGGCGAGGCGCGGCTTAAAATTCTGCGCGCGAAGCAAAGCTCGGTGCAGCTTTCCACCTACTTTGTGGGCCGTAATGCGATGTATCGGTTGCACCAACAAATCCAGCGGGAGATGGGCGGCGCCTTTGCGTTGGGCCGGTATCACGAGGCGGTGCTGGATCCCGGGCCGGTGCCCGTGAAATATTTACCGGAACTGGTGCGGGAAAGGCTGCTACGCCCCCGTTGAAAAGCCACTGGGAAACCGCGAATTTAACGGCCAACCTCGAAACTCATGAACGAAGCGAACCCTGGCCATCCGCGGGGTCTATACACGTTGTTCCTCACGGAGATGTGGGAGCGGTTCAGTTACTACGGCATGCGGGCCTTGCTGGTGTTGTTCATGATCGATGCGGTGCGCGGTGGCATGGGCATGACGGACGAGGTGGCCGCGGCGGTTTTGTACTTCATCGCCGCGTTCGGTTTTTTTGGCCTCGATCGCGAAGAGAAGCGGCGCGTGGCGGTCATCGCGGTTCTGTTTGTGGCGTCGGCGATGTTCTGGGCGGGGTTTGAGCAAGCGGGTTCTTCGCTGAGCCTGTTTGCGGAACGTTAGGCGCCGGGCTCGTGCTGCTCGTGCTGGCCAAGCCGATCCGATCCTTGATGCCTGGGGTGAAATAGACCATGAATGCCTGGAAGACACTATCGCGCCGGACGGTTTTTGAGCAAAAACGATTTCTCACGGTGGAGTCGCACCGCGTGGAACTGCCCGATGGCCGGGTCATCGACGACTGGTCATGGATTATTACGCCGGACTACGTCAATGTGCTGGCCGAGACGCTGGATGGCCGGTTCCTTTGTTTTCGGCAAACCAAGTACGCGGTGGACGGCGTCACCCTGGCGGTGGTGGGTGGATTCATCGAGCCAGGCGAGGATCCGGCGGCGGCGGCCAAACGGGAATTGATGGAGGAAACCGGCTATGCGGCGGAGGAATGGATTCCGTTGGGCGTTTTCGCCGTGGACAGCAACCGGGGCGCTGGCAAGGCGCATTTCTTCATCGCCCGGAAGGCGCGCCGCGTGGGGGAACCCGTGGTTGACGATTTGGAGGAGCAGGAACTGCTCGAGCTTAGTCGCGCTGAGCTTGAAGACGCCCTGAGCGCAGGCGAGTTCAAGGCTCTTGCTTGGGCGGCGATTGTGGCCTTGGGGTTGCGGCG
>JADGRT010000377.1 GCA_017880715.1 Verrucomicrobiia bacterium
ATCCCATTGTATTCCCAGGAGCGTTCGCCATTCACGAACAGCGTGGCCTTTTTGCCTTTGACCTCGAGACGGGTTTTGACCCATTGGTTCAGGGGCATTTGCTCGTTCTCCGAGGGCACCACCGAGCGGGAACCTTTGACCAGACCGCACAGGGCGTCGTAGCGCAGGTTTATCTGCCAGCCATCCTTGGGCCAGGGTTTTCCTTCCAGTCCAGCGCGGAAGAAAAATCCGCTGTCATACTTGGCTTCCAGGGCGCGCCATTCGAATTCGAGGATGAAATCGCCATATTCCTTTTCGGTGCGCAGCCAGCCCATGCCTTTCACCAGACGGAGATTGCCGTCTTTCACTTCGAAGGAAACGTCATGAACGGGGATCCAGCCCTTCAAATCCTTGCCATTGAACAGCGAGTCCCATTTAGGTTCCGGCGCCTGACCGATGGCCGAGGTGGCAAACAACAGCGCCCAGCCGAGCAAAGCGCCGGCGATGGATTGGAATTGGATCGTTTTCATGTGGGAGGATTTTTGAAGTGAATCGGCCTTCTCGTCAAGCATGAGCCTCCATCAAAAAATTCGTTGCTTCTTGGCAAAAAGAGCTTTGAATACTGAAAACTCTAATGGCAGAAGCTATGAACTTTTACGATGCCGTCAAAAACCGTCGCAGCGTGCGCAAGTACCGAGGCACGCCGGTGCCCTCCGAGAAAGTCGATCGCATTTGGGAGGCGGTGCGCTGGGCGCCTTCCGCCTGCAACCTGCAGCCCTGGCGTTTTCTCCTGGTAAAATCCGCGGAGATGCGGGAACGGACGCGGCGTGTGCTGCTGCAGGACTGGGTGATCACTGCGCCGCTGATTGTGGTGGCCCTGGGCAATCGGGAGACGGCATGGCGCCGTGACGGCGTGAGCATTCACGCAGTGGATGTTGCCATTGCGATGGAGCATCTGGTGTTGGCGGCGACAGTCGAAGGGTTGGGATCTTGCTGGATTTGCACCTTCAATCGCAACGCGTTGCAGGATACATTGGACATCGGGCCGGAGTGGGAAGCCGTGGCCGTAACGCCCCTGGGCTACGCCGACGATCCTTCGCCCAGAACGGGCCGCAAACCGCTCGCGGACCTGGTGCGGGAGATCTAAGCGGGGCGGTCTTTTCGCTTGCACGGGACATGGGCGTCGATTAGCTTCTCACGCGCGCTGGACAAATTCCCGTTGGTTTTCGCCCGTTCAAAGCGCCACTTCTTGGCTGGGTCGGTAGCTCAGTTGGTAGAGCAGTGCCCTTTTAAGGCATTGGTCCGGGGTTCGAGTCCCCGCCGACCCACCAGCGGTTTCTAATTACGAATTTTCTTTGAAGATTTTTTTGCCTGGCAACGTCAGAAGTAAACTCACTATGCTATGAAAAATACCGTCCATGCCCCCAAGATGACGCGCTGCCAGTTCATGCGCGGAACTGCCATTGCCACCGCAACTTTCAGTCTGGTTCCCGGCCACGTGCTGGGGCTTAACGGAGCCACGCCGGCCAACGAACGCCTGAATATTGCCGGGATCGGGATTGGCGGGCAGGGGCGTTCGGATCTGGATAAATTCCCGAAAGACAACATTGTGGCCTTATGCGATGTCGATGCGCGGCATGCCGCGGGCACTTTCAAGCAATATCCGCAGGCCAAGACCTATAAGGATTTTCGCAAAATGCTCGAAGAGCGGAAGGACATCGACGCGGTGATCATCGCCACGCCCGATCATCTGCATGCCTGCGTATCGATGATGGCGATGCGGATGGGCAAACATGTTTATTGCGAGAAACCGCTCACGCATTCGGTCTGGGAGGCGCGTCAGATTGCCCAGGCGGCTCGCGAGTACAAGGTCGCCACGCAAATGGGCAACCAGGGACAGGCATCGGAGGAAACTCGGCGGCTCATCGAATATGTCGCGGCCGGCGCCATCGGACCCGTGCGCGAGGCCCATATCTGGACCGACCGGCCGTCGCAGGGGCTGTTCAAGGAGTATTGGCCGCAGGGAGTCGGACGTCCCAGCGATACGCCGCCGGCGCCGGACACGTTGGACTGGGATTTGTGGCTGGGGCCGGCGCCGCAGCGTCCTTACCATCCGGCCTATCTGCCATTCAAATGGCGCGGCTGGTGGGATTTTGGCACGGGCGCCCTGGGGGACATCGGCTGCCATGCCATGGATCCCGTTTTTCGCGCCTTGAAGTTGGGGGCGCCGGTCAGCGTTCAAGCTGCCTCAGGCCGCGTGAATGAAGAAACCTATCCGCTGGCATCGATGGTTACTTATCAATTCCCGGCGCGCGGCGAACTGCCGCCGGTGAAATTGGTCTGGTACGATGGCGGATTGCGTCCGCCGCGTCCGGACGGTTTGGACGATGGCGTGGAGATGGGAGACAATGGACGACTGCTGATCGGCGACCGGGGATTCATTCTGGGCAACCGTTTATTGCCGGAGTCGCGTCGCCGAGAATTTCCTGAACCTCCGAAAACCCTGCCGCGATCGGTGGGGCATTACCAGGAATGGGCGGAAGCCTGCAAAGGAGGCAAGCCGGCGGGATCTAATTTCGACTGGGCGGGGCCATTGGCGGAAGCGGTGCTGCTGGGGAACGTAGGGCTGCGAGTGGGATTGCGGGAAGAATTGACCTTCAAAAAACTTCTTTGGGACGGGCCAAGCTTGAAGTTCACTAACTTGCCGGAAGCGAATCAGTACTTGCGACAAGAGTATCGTGCGGGATGGGCCTGGTAAGTCAGGAGCGGAACGGGGCAAACAGTTAGCCCGAAAATCCCCGTCCGGCCGGAAGGGCAGGGGGACTTTCGGGCTATTACATCCTAAGCCGAGCTAGCCGACTAACCCTTCTTCTTGGCAGCTTTGAGCTTGGCCCAGCGTGCCTTTTGAGCGTAGCCGATGCGAGCACGCGCTTCGGGGCTCATGGTTTTGGTTTTCTTTTTAGGTTGGCCTGGAGCCGCCATGGAGGCTTGCTTCTTTTTCGCCCAACGGGCCTTCTGCGCAGCGCCAATGCGGGCGCGCGCTTCCGGGCTCATGGTTTTGGTTTTTACTTTGGGTTGAGCCGGAGCAGAGCCTAGAGCACCCACCTTGGTGGTTTGTTTCTTTTTCGCCCAACGGGCCTTTTGCGCAGCGGCAACGCGGGCGCGCCCGAAGGCGCTCATGCCTTTCTTTGGGCGCGGGGCTACCTCGACTTGGGAGGCTCCTCCCAATAGATCGCTAAGCTTGGTTTCCAGGACTTCGATTTGTTCCCGGATGGCAATAGCTTGTTTTAGTTGTTCCAACGACAGTTGCATAAGTGGATTGCTATTCATAAAGACGGAAAGGTAGCCGCATAAGAGGTTCCTGGCAACTCAATTATGAACACTCAAATCAAGGAGTAGAACTGCAGGAAAGTCTGAACTTTTTGCAGTAGCCCTACGAACCGCAAACTCTGGCCCAAACCGTACAGAATAGTCTGGATGGAAAACGATAACGGAAAATACAGCAAATCTATCCAAATCGTCGTGCGACGCGAGGATTTTGCCCGGTTGTCTGGTGTGCGCCCGTCCTCGGACGCAGCCACGCGGGAACCTGACCGGATTTGGAAACAACCAAACGCGATCCGATGGCCGGCCGTTGCTACGCCCGGAGACGGGCGCACTCCGGTTCGGTTGCGGGCTTT
>JADGRT010000042.1 GCA_017880715.1 Verrucomicrobiia bacterium
CCATACCGACTGGCGCCGGCGTGGCCCTGACAGGCTTTCGGGGAGACAGCTTGACCAATCTCGAACTGGTCGCGGCCAATCCAGCGCAGGACACATTCCGGGCTATGACGCCGCCGTTGCATTCGTTGTTGCACTTTGCCACTCGAACCGGCGAGACGTATGCCATGCAAGTGAGCAGCCGCTGGTGGGGCTATATGATCATGGCACCCTCCGGGCCTTGCGATCCGCCGTGGATTACGGGCTACCCTTTTGCGATGCATCTGGAATTCGTTACTCATCCCGTGGGTAAGCTGGACATGGTCTTCAGCCCCGGCGTGCCGCCTT
This sequence comes from Verrucomicrobiia bacterium, assembly GCA_017880715.1. Lineage (GTDB taxonomy): Bacteria > Verrucomicrobiota > Verrucomicrobiia > Limisphaerales > UBA1319 > JADGRT01. Next base: position 325 of record JADGRT010000042.1, read on the forward strand.
TCTTGCCTGAAAGTATTCTATTCCTTTTTGCCGTAGCCCATGACAGTCAATTCGTTCTCGAAACCTCCACGAATCTGGTTGCATGGGACCCAGCGATCACCCGTCGCACGGCCACCGGGGCGATGGAAGTGGTTCGCTTGTTGCCACCCAATTTCGTGTGGCCATCCCGCTTTTTCCGGGTACGACTGGAACAGTGAGTGAATCGGGTAATGGACTAACATTTTCATGAGCCTGCACATAAAAACCACCCTACAAAACTTTGTCGCAGGTGCGACAAAGTTTTGTCATGCTGCTCGGGCGGGCTGGATACGGCGTTGAGGAGTCTTGAGCTTGGCGCAACCGGTTCAGCGCGTCCTGGGAGGCCGGCTTTCGGCTGCTTTTCTACTCTCGCCGGAGCCCCGCCCCGATTCGACGCCAGGCAGAAGAAGGGGAACGGCCATTGTCAAGTATTTACGACCCCCGCGAAAGCTACTTACCGCCGAATAGCGAGGCATTCGCCGTCCGCTATTTCTTGCGCAACCAACCTGCGGGCGGTCGTGGGCTAGTCACAAAATAAGCAGAACCAAAACGACCATGCTGATGAAAGCCAGCGAGCCGACGAGTTTAAGGGGCGCTTGTTTCACTAAAAACACAAAGTCGGGATCATCGTTAATTTCATTTTAAGGATGTTGTGTGTATTTTCTTGTGTCAATTTCATTTTGAATGGTTGGAGCGAGAGAGGTGTAGGACAACTTGAATAACCAGTTGGAAGGCTGGATGTCTTTTGAAACTCAGCCAGGACATTGTCCCGGAGGGACAGGTGACAATAGCCCGGCGTTTCAACGCCGGGATAAGTTTCGTATTGCCCAAGTCCCGCAGGGACGGCTGAGATTAATGCCCACAAATATCGATCGTCGTATTCAATGCCATGTTTTTGGAGCAACGTTGATTATTCCTCCTGAACGTCCTTTTCCGACGATGCTCCTTCGGGCTTATTATGTATTGAAGCGAACGTATGAAATGCCAGATTTCAGCCGTCCCTGCGGGACTCGCAATGTTTTTTCGCCCAACCCGGCGTTGAAACGCCGGGCTATTTTCACGATGTCCCTCCGGGACAAAGCCATGGCCGAATCGGTGCCGCCCGGATTTTCCTGCAATACATACGACGCTTTGAACGTCTATGATGTTATGAACCGAACCCTTGCTGAAACCGCCCGTTGGCGCGCGCCGTTTGTCGGACTCTCCCGTATTTCCGGATTTCGCCTCATGACAGCGACCTGGACCGCGCTCGTTATGGCGTGGGTATCAGTCCAGGCCGCGACGGGCGGTGTTTCGTCATCGCCCGGGTTCAACATCCGCGATTTTGGCGCCGCAGGCGATCGCACAACGCTTGACACGCCGGCGATTCAAAAGGCCATCGAAGCTTGCGCGACTGCCGGGGGCGGTCAGGTTTTGTTCCCGCCCGGCCAGTATCTGTCCGGCACCCTCCGTCTGCAAAGTCATGTGACGCTCTTTTTCGAGGCGGGAGCCCGGTTGGTTGGAACCACCAACTTAAACCTGTACCAAGCCCCTAAACTGCCCGACTTCATGCCCGAAGCCAAGTGGGGCAAATGGCACCGGGCGCTGATTCTCGGCGATGGTCTGCAAGACATCGCCCTGGCCGGTCCGGGCGTGATTGACGGCAACAAAGTCTTCGATCCCACCGGCGAGGAACGCATGCGCGGCCCTCACACCATCGTGTTGGTCAATTGCCGCCAGGTCTTGATTCGCGACGTCTCTATCGTGGACTCCGCCAACTATGCCGCGTTTCTTCAGATCAGCGATCAGGTGGAAATCCGCAACGTCAAAATCACCGGCGGTTGGGATGGTGTCCATTTTCGCGGCTCGCCCGAGCGGCCCTGTCGGGACATCCGCATTATTGGCTGCCAGTTCTACACCGGCGACGACGCCATCGCTGGTCGCTACTGGGAGAACACGTTGATCACCGACTGCATTCTGAATTCGTCATGCAACGCGGTTCGGGTTATCGGTCCGGCGCAGCATTTGATCATCCAGAATTGCCTGATTTACGGTCCGGGAGTGGAGCCGCATCGCAGTTCGAAGCGCACCAATATGCTCGCTGGCATCAATCTGCAACCCGGCGCCTGGGATGCGACCAAGGGTAGCCTCGACGACGTTCTGATTTCCGACATCACCATGCACAACGTCACCACGCCGTTTCACTTTTCGATCAAGCCCGGCAACACGGCGGGCAACATCCGCGTCAACCGCGTGACGGCCACCGGCGTGTACCGTGCCGCCGCGTCGGTCGAAAGCTGGGCCGAAACACCGCTGACCAACGTCGTGTTCCGCGACGTGACCATCGAGTACACGGGTGGCGGCACGATCGAGCAAGCGAGAGCCATAGTCAAATCGCCGGGCGTGGACGCTCGCCCGCTGCCGGCCTGGGGATTCTACGCGCGCAATGTTCAAAACCTGGAATTCGACAACGTCCGCCTGCGCTGCGAAAAAGACGATCTGCGGCCCGTGCTGATCTGCGACAGCGTGACCCGGTTGATGCTGGAGGATTTCAAGTTCACCCGCACGGCTGAGGCGCCCGATATTTTGAGCTTGAACGAGGTGGCGCAGGTTCAGGTTCACGGCGCTGATCTGGCCACGGTCGAGCCGCGGTGCACGGAATTCAAACTCGTGGCGGCCGATGCCGACGGTCGTTTCGTTGCCGGCCGTCCCTTTTCCGCGCAGGCAACGGTGGAAAATGGGGAAGCGGCAGGGCTGGGTCGGGTTGTCCTTCGAATCGCTGGACAGCCGGCCATCCGCTGGGTGTGGCTGCGATCCAACGAGAAGAAAGAGGTTGTCTTTAAGGGACTCCTCGCGCCCGCGGCCGGAACTCATCCCGTGCAATGCGGCGATCAGACCCGGAACCTGCGCGTTGAACCATGAAGGCAATGCCTCCTTATTCTCCAAAGGCAAACAAATGATCCTGTGTCCGGACGTAAAGGCAATGGCCCGACACGGCCGGCGTGGCCAGGGTTGTTTCGCCCAGCTCATTTTGCGCGAGCACTTTCAGGACGTCGCCGGCTTCGAACACCGTGAGCACGCCCCGGCGAGAGGCCACGCAGATTTTTCCATTGGCCGCCACCGGTGAGGCGTAGTAATCGCCCGCGGCGCCCAATTTTTGTTCCACATAGGACGCGACGCCGTTGGTGGCGTTGAAGCAGGAAATCAAGCCGCCATTTTTCACCAGGTACAGCCGATCGCGGTAAAACAGCGGCGACGGCACATAGGGCAGCCCGCGGGTTTCTCGCCACGCCAGATGGGTTGTCGTGACATCGCCCGCGCCCCCTGGCCGGATGGCCAGTAGTGCATTCGTGGATTTTGCAAAAATCTCCGCCATGGCTTCCCATTCCGCGCGCGTGATTTGGCCGTCTTTGTTGGCGTCGATGTAGGGGAAATGCTGTTGGGCCGGACCCGGCGGAGCTTCGGCTCGAGACAAGCTGCCATTTTTGTCGGCATCCGCCTGCTCGAGCAAGGATTGGAACGACGGGAATTTGGTTTCGCCGGCGCCCGGGGTCCAGCCACTCACGAACAACAGCCCGGCGCCCAGCGCCGGCGAAGCGCACATTTCGTTGGGCAAGCCATCGACTCGCCAAAGCGGTTGGCCGTCGGTCAGCCGGTACGCCACCACCCGCAAGGTGCCCGGCACAATCAACACCGGCTCGCCCGCATCACGCCAGATCAGCGGTGTGCAGAATCCACGCCGGCAACCCGGGCGCTCCGTTTTCCACACGGTCTGCCCGGTGTTTCGGTTCACCGCCAGAACGTAAGCATCCACATCCTGATCCGAAACCAGCAGCAACAAGTCGCCTTCGAGGATCGGGGAGGTTCCCGTGCCGTGCTGGGTCACGGGCGTGGGCAACGGTTTCCGCCATTCTTCCCGGCCGTCACCATCGTAGCTGAGCAATCCAAAGGATCCGAAATAGACATAGACCCGGCGGCCATCGGTGACCGGAGTGGAGGCCGCCGGACTGCCCATGCTGGTGACCTTTTCGATCGCGGTGGCCGGCGCCGTTCGACGCCAAGCAACCTGGCCCGTTCGGCGATCGAGACAGAGGGTTTCCAGCTTGGCGCCGTCGTAGCCGGTCAAGAAAATGCGATCGCCCCAAAGGCATGGGGACGATGCACCTGAAGGCAGCGGTGTTTTCCAGATCACCTGGTTGGTCGGTCCGAAATGAACTGGCAGCTCGCCATCGATCGCCACGCCGGAGCCGTTCGGACCGCGAAAGCGCGGCCAGGAGGCTCGCGCCACGGCGGCGAGCATTGCTTCAGACGAATCGCCGCGCGGCGGTGCTTCATCAGCCCGTCTCTCTCCGGGCAGCAGCAAGAACCCGAGCAACATTCCCCACCCCACCCTGGAAATTAACGACCCATTAGATATCACGCGGCGCATTATGCTCGATGCGGTGTCGATTTCAACATTGCCGAGAAGCGCGGAGTTCCACGACGCCCCATTATTCGGAGGGTGGAGTTCCACGACACCCCATTTATTATGGTGCTCCCAGAGCTCGCCCCTCCGAAAATGGCGGTCTTTGTTTCACGAGCGGCCAATGTTCCGTGAGCCAGGCTTGACCGCCCCCGCGCAATCCCTATTGTCAGGGCACTCTTTATGCAAACTTATCGCGTCGGAATCATTGGCGGGAGCGGGCTCTACCACATCCAGGGCCTCACCCGGCAAAAGTGGGTTAAAGTTCCAACACCTTTTGGCGAGCCGTCCGATGAATTGCTCACCGGCCAACTGGCCGGACGACCGGTGGTGTTTCTGCCGCGGCACGGCCGTGGACACCGGATTTCCCCGTCCGAATTGAATCACCGCGCCAATATTTACGCGCTGAAAAAACTCGACACGGCGTGGATTATCAGCGTCAGCGCTGTCGGCTCTTTGCAGGCGAAGTACCGGCCCTGCGACATTGTGATGCCGGACCAATTTGTGGATCGCACCAAGCAATCCCTGGCCCACACCTTTTTCGGCCGCGGCATCGTGGCGCACATCGCCTTCGCCGAACCGGTCTGCAACGAGCTGCGCCAACTCCTCTTCCAAAGCGGTCGCGCCATCGGCGCCCGCGTTCACGATAGCGGCGCCTACGTCAATATGGAAGGTCCCGCGTTCAGCACCCGCGCCGAATCCCGCGCCAACCGACGGCAGGGCTACGACGTGATTGGCATGACCAATTTGGGCGAAGCCAAATGCGCGCGCGAAGCCGAAATCGCCTATGCCACCATGGCCATGGTCACCGATTACGACTGCTGGAAAACCAATGAAGCCCCAGTAACCGCGGACCTGGTCGTGGCCAACCTGCGGTGCAATGCCACCCAGGCCCAAAAGATCATTCTGCACGCCTTGCCCAACATCCCGACAACGCCGGATTGTTCCTGCCATGGCGCCTTGAAAAACGCCATCCTGACGGATCGCAAATGCTGGCCCGCCAAAACGATCGCCGAGTTGAAGCCCCTGCTGCAAAAATACCTTTGACCGCCGGGTGTTGTTGCCGTTCTCACCCCTCGTCCTCGACACCCCCGTTCAGAATCGAGGACGAGGACGAGGGACGAAGGACGAGGACGAGAAGCGGGGCGCCCGGCGGTTTTTTCATGAGCGTTGGTCCGATCGCGGATCCAGGGCGGCGCGCAAGCCATCCCCCAGGAAATTCAAGGCCAGCAGGGTGCTCACCAGCAGGCCGGCGGGGAAGACAATCATCCACCAGTAAATGCGGATGGAGTTAATCTGACCCGCCCCTTCCGCGATGAGCGAACCCAGGCTGGCCTGGGGCGGTTGGATGCCCAGTCCCAGGTAGCTTAGAAACGATTCGCTGAGAATCACCGCCGGCACGGTCAGCGTGACGTAAACGATAATCACCCCGGCGATGTTGGGCAGGATATGGCGCCACAAGATATGCGCGTGACTCGCGCCCAGCGCCCGGCTGGCTTCCACAAAACTGCGCGTGCGCAGGGACAAAACCTGTCCCCGCACAATGCGCGCCATGGTCAGCCACGAAACCGCGCCCAGGCCCACGAAGAGAAAAAGCAGCCGGCTGACCGCCGACCATTCCGGGGAAAACACCTGGAGCAGCCAACGTTTTAACACCCCTTCCAGCGTGGTGATCAGGACGATGACGAAGATGATGGAAGGCAGCGAGTAAAGGATATCGACGACCCGCATCATCCAACTGTCCCAGCGCCCGCCCAGATAGCCGGCCACGGCGCCCCACACGACGCCGATGACCAGACTCACTCCCGCGCCCACCACTCCCACGAGCAATGAAACACGCGCGCCAAAAAAGGCCCGGGCCAGCAGATCGCGTCCATGAATATCGGTGCCGAACCAATGCTTTCCATCCGGCGGTTGAAACTGCGCCTCGGAAATGGCCTCCGGCCGGTAAGCGGAAATCCACGGCCATAACAGGACCAGCAGCACTATGGCGGCCAGGAACCAGGCGCTGGCCATCGCCAGACGATGGCGTCGAAACCGCCGCCACGCCTTCTGGTTTGGCGTCAGATCATTCATACCGCACCCTCCGGTCCAGCAGGCTGTAAAGCAGGTCCACCACCAGATTCAAACCCAGCAACAGGATGGCGTACAACAAGACCAACCCCACCACCATCGGGTAATCCCGGTTCAGCGAGCTGTTCACCATGAACACACCAAGGCCGGGGATTTGGAAAATATTTTCCACGATGAAGGAACCGGTCAGCAAATCCGCCAGCATCGGCCCCGCATACGAAACCACCGGCAGCACCGCCAGCCGGAAGGCGTGCCGCCACAACAGCGCCGTTTCGCTCAATCCCTTGGCGCGGGCGGTCACGATGAATCCCTCGTTCAAGGTGGTGAGCATCCCCTCGCGCATCAGGCGGGCGATTTTGCCCGCGAAATAAAGGCCCAGGGTCACGGTGGGCAATACCATGTGGGCGGGCGAGTCCCAGAGGGCGACCGGAAACCAGCGCCAATGCAGGCCAAACCACATCACCAGCGCCGGCCCCACCACGAACCCCGGCACGCAGACCGCCAATATCGCCAAAAAGCTTCCCGCATAATCCTGCCAGCAACCTTGTTTAACCGCCGTGAAAAACCCCAAGGGAATGCCCACGCCCAGCGCGAAGCCGAAGGCCAGCAAGCCCAGCGCCATCGATACCGGCAGGGCCTGCGCAATAATGTCGGTCACGCCGTGATTGCGATACTTCAGCGAAGGACCGAAGTCGCCGCGAATCAACCCGCCGGTGAACCCTTGCATCCGGCCTTGCGCATCGCGTTCGAACCCGACGCCCAAGAAACGCAGGTACTGTTTCCACACCGGATCGTTCAGGTGGTACTTGGCCCGGAGGTTGCGTTCGATTTCCGGCGACGCCGGTTTGCGCTCGCGGTCAAAAGGTCCCCCCGGCGCCACGCGCACCAGCCCAAACGCCAAAAAGCTGATGACCAACAGCAGCGGAATCAGAAAAATTAAGCGTTTAAGAAAGTACATGGCTGATCACGCGGGGCAGGGACGGCTCGTCCCCGGTTTTTGTATCGTCCTCGTCCTCGTCCTTCGTCCCTCGTCCTCGATTCGGAATGGGGATTTCGAGGACGAGGACGAGGGACGAAGGACGAGGACGATACCATGGCGGGGACGACACCATGGCGAACGAAGGATGGAAGACTGGGAGCGCGCGCGCCCTTGCAAGCGATCGTCGATGTTGAAATGCTGCCGAACACGCGCGTCAGTTTAGGCCGGTTTTCGTTTTGCTCAATGGATTTTCCATCGACAATCCGCTTGTCGCCCTGGCCATTCGGCGCAATCGTTAGGTTGTGAGTGGAACTAAAATTACCGCCGAAGTCATCCGTGCCATGAAGGCGCGGGGCGAGCGGGTGGCGGCCTTGACCGCTTACGATTATCCGATGACGCGGCTGCTCGACGAAACGGGTATTCCGCTGATCCTGGTCGGCGATTCGCTGGGCATGGTCATGCTGGGTTATCCGGATACCACCTGCGTGACCATGGCCGAAATGGAGCATCATATCCGCGCGGCGGCACGCGCCAAACCGCGGGCGCTCCTGGCCGCGGATATGCCCTATCGCAGTTACGACACCCCGGCGGCGGCGTTGGAGAATGCCCGGCGCCTGGTTGCGGCCGGCGCCGAGGCCGTAAAAGCCGAAGGTGGTTGCGCCATCCGGGATCAAGTGCGTGCCATTGTGGCCGCCGGGATTCCCTACCTTGGCCATCTGGGCATGCTGCCGCAGAGCGTTCGCGAGGAAGGTGGTTACCACATCAAGGGAAGAAAGGAAGCTGAGCACGAAGCTTTGCTGGCCGATGCGCGCGCCCTCGTGGAAGCCGGCGCGTTCGGCATCGTGCTCGAATTGGTCACCCCGGCGGTGGCGCGGGAAATCACGCAAAACGTGCCGATTCCGACCCTCGGCATCGGGTCCGGCGCCGATTGCGACGGGCAAATCCTGGTGATAAACGATTTGGTCGGCACTTTCCCCTGGTTCACACCGCGTTTCGTGAAACCCAAGCTCCAGGCCGCCGAACAGATGCGCGCCGCCATACGCCAGTGGCGGCTCGAAGTCGAAAAGCCGCCGGTGATGTGAGCCGGAAGGCGGGGGATCGCGCATGGGGGCCATGAACCGGCTTTGCTCGGTAGCGCAGACTGGCAGTCTGCTGTATCGCAGGTTGCCAACCTGCGACACAGCCGATTACCAATCGGCGCTACGAACTGGCGCCAGTTCATGAAAAGCCTCCACGTTTTCAGAAACGCGCACGGGGGGCCATGAACTGTTGGATACAAAACTTTGTCGCACCTGCGACAAAGTTTTGCATGTGGTTAACCATCGGTTCATGGAGAGAAACGGCTCGAACACGCATCAAGTGTATAGCCCCATAAAGGTTTTGAAGCCGCCGAAACAGAAAATCAGAGCCTCGTCACCTCGTCTCCTACTTTGGTTGGTTCATGAATGGGTCCAGCCTGATGCCCCCGGATTCTTGGCGATTCGCGCTCCGGCGGGTTGGGTTTTCCGCGCCAGGACCGGCCGGCTTGCGTCTGGACTTTCCAGCCGGCCGAGTTCATGTCCAGCGTCACTGAACCGTCCTGATCGGTATCCACCACCGGCACTCCGCGGCGGCGGAGACGGTCGAGCACCGGCGCGCTGGCCTGTTCGGACACCGGCCGATTGCCCGTGCTAAGAATAATGATCTGGGGTTGTATTCGATCCAATAATTCGTCGATGAGCGGTTCGCTCTTGCCTGGCAAACCCGACACGACAATGTCAGCCCGCAAATCGGTTTCCCGTTCGATCAAAGCTTGTTGTCCCAACCCGCCCAAATCCGAAAGCAAAAGAACTCGCACACCGCTCCATTGGCCCCGCAACACCAGGGCGCTGTCATCGGCCAGGGGAAAACGATCGCCATCCGACGGATGCAACACCGTCCATGGCCCCGCCCGGTCGCCACTCCGTAGGACAGGACGTGCCGAAAGCGGTTGTTGGTCCCGGGCTTTCACCAGCCGCCGGTAAACGGTGGAACGGAACGGCGCGGCGCTGATGGCCACCGCCTGGGGATTGAATTCCTGAATGACGTTGCTTGCCCCGCCGAGGTGGCGCGCATCGCCATGAGTCAGCAGGAGACGCGAAAGGCGGTTGACCCCCTGCGCCTGTAAAAAAGGTGTCACAATGAATGGCGCGGCGGATTCGCTCCCGGCATCGATCAAACTGTTCTGCGACCATCCCGGCCCATCCAGGTACAGAGCGTCTCCGCCGCCAACCGCCAGGACCGTCAGGCGCGTGGTTCCGGCGGCCTGCCCAAGTTGAATCAGCCAGAAAACACCCAGCCCGCCCAGCACCGAAAACGTCCACCCGCGCCGTTCGGGCCGAGTCAACCAGCCGGTCAGCCAGGCAAAGATCACTCCATAAAACAGCAGGAATTCCAGGACGGTCGGACTCCGCACGTGGAAATAGGCCCCGGGCAAATTGGCCAGCCAGTGGCTCAGCCGCACCATCAGCTCCATCCAAAACCAGCCGCTATGATTGAACAACACCGTCAGCCATTCGCAGACCGGGCCGCAGACCAGGCTGCCCAGGTTGCACATCAGGGCCAGGCTGCTTAACGGCACAATGACCAGGTTGGCCAGCAAGCTGACCGGCGTGGCCAGGTGAAAATAATACGCAATCAGCGGCAGCGAGCCGATCCACGCGGCCAGCGAGGTGGCCAGCGCGGTCGTGAGATAATTCAGCGCCGGATCCAGCCGGCGTCGCCAGCGGGGACGCAATGCCTGCGGCAGCAGGGGATCGGGTTGCAGCAACTGACGGCGCAGCGGTTCGAACGGCGACCGCAGCAGGGCAATGCTTAACACCACAAAAAACGAAAGCTGAAAACCGGCCTGAAACAACTGCGTGGGATCCCACACCAAAATAATAAAGCCCGACGCCGCCAGCGAGTTCACCAGGTCGCCGGGACGGCGCAGCGACCATCCGGCAATCACCACGGTCATCATGATCGTCGAGCGAATCGCAGATGCCTGCCACCCCGTGGCGCCCGTGTAAAACCAGATCAACGGAATCACCACCAGCCCGCAAGCGCCACGCGGCAGGCGCACCACTCGCAACAGGCTGACCAGGATGCCGGCAATCAAGGCTATGTGTATTGTGTAGACAATTAGACCATATTTATCTAATGTTGAGAAAACCAATGAAAACCGTCGCTTTTTCCTACGTCCGCTTTAGCTCAGAACAGCAAAGTCGTGGGCAATCAGTCAACAGGCAGGTGAAGCTCTCCGAAGATTACGCCCGAAAGCACGACCTCACCCTGGACAATTCCATCAGCCTTCACGATCTTGGAGTTTCAGCATATAAAGGCAAGAACCTCGAGCCCCAGTCCAAGCTTGGTCAATTCCTTGATCTGGCGAAGGCCGGTAAGATTCCTCCCAAGAGCTACCTGCTCGTTGAATCCTTGGATCGAATCAGCCGAACCAACATCCTTAAATTCCAGGAAACCTTCCTGTCAATCCTCAACCTGGGCATAACCATCGTCACCCTTGCTGACGAGCAAGTTTACAGCGCCGAGGACATTATAGATAATCCGCACAAGCTCTTCATCAGCCTTTCCGTGATGATCCGGGCCAACGAGGAAAGCAAAACCAAGTCTGGACGCGTTAAGCAAGCCTGTGATGCTCGCCGAAAAACGGCAAAAGAACAGGACGTAAAATTTAAGATTTATACCCCCCCTTGGTGCCTATTTGAGAAAGGCCAATACGTTGTTGACGAAACCAAAGCCAAGATCATTAAGGACCTTTTTCAGCGTTACCTTAACGGCCAAGGCATGTACACAATCACCAAGAATTTGATTGCCGACAAGGTTTCAACCATCAACAGAACTGGAACCTGGTATCAAGCGTGGGTTTCTTGTCTTCTTCATGACAAACGGTTGCTGGGTCAATCCAAAATCCTTGACCGGGAGAATTATTTCCCAGTTGTGATTGATAAGGACATATTCTACCGAGTCCAGTTGAAGTTAAACCAGAGTATTAAGCTCGTTGGTAGAATCGGAAAGGACATCGGCAATTTGTTCCAAGGAATCTGCTACTGTGGCCATTGTGGCAAGAAAATGACGAAGAAATCCGATTGCATAGCCGGCCACAAGTATAACTACCTGATGTGCATTTCAAAGTTTGCTGCTCAGCCCTGTGCTTCAAAGAGGTTTATCTATGCCAAGCTGGAGAAATCATTCCTTCATCTTGTCGGAACAGGAATCTACGAGTTTTTTAAGCAGGAGTCGAGTGGCACTGAAAAAAAGCTGGCTTCTCTGGAGGGTGAACTTGTGGACATCAAAAAGCAAATCTCAAAGCTAGAGGCTCTCGTCATGAACGACGACAGTCCTTCTGTTACCCTGGTGGCGAAGCTAAAGGATTTTGAGCGAAATCAGGTTCAATGCCTGAAGGACATC
>JADGRT010000378.1 GCA_017880715.1 Verrucomicrobiia bacterium
TCGGGCGCATCGCCACCGTCGCCAAAGGCGCGCGCCGGATCAAATCGCCGTTTCTCGGCAAATTGGATTTGTTTTACCTGGCGGATTTTTCGTTCAGCCCCAGCCGCCGTTCCGATTTGCACACGCTCCGTGAAGTCAGTTTGCGTGAGACACACAGCGCGCTGCGTCAGGACCTTCGCCGATTGCGCCAGGCTGCCTACGCCGCGTCGTTCGTCGAGCAGGCCACGGAAACCGGGACACCTTTGCCCGCCATTTTTGAATTGATGAACGGTTTTCTGGACTGCCTTTGCCGGCAAAAATCCGCGCCGCAAATTGTTTTGGCCTTTGAACTCAAGCTCCTGCATGAACTCGGCCTGAAACCGGATTTGAGGAAAACCAGACTGACGCCCGGCGCGAAACAAATTGTTCGCGCGTTGACGCAAAGCGACTGGCCGGCGTGTTCGCGTTTGAAGCCCACACCCGCGCAAGCCGGCGAATTGCTGCAGTTCCTTCATGGCTTTCTGATTTTTTATCTGGGGCGCCTGCCGAAGGGGCGCATAACGGCGCTGACGGATGATTAGGCTTGCGGTTCAAACAGGCGCCGACAAACAATCATGCTTTGAACAGTCTGCGGCAGTCGTTATGCCACCGCAGACGCGTGAAATGTATTGAGCCAAATGAGAATCCGGTCATGAGCATGTTCGACACAAAAGGCCATGCCATCGGGCAGGATGGCCGGAAGCCGAACACCCTGAAAAAGCTGGAGCGCTTGAATACCGCGCTCCGCCACCAGGAGCCGGACCGCGTCCCCGTCAGCGATTTTTTCTGGGGCGGCTTCACCAAACGCTGGCAGCAGGAACTCGGACTGCCGCCCGATGCCAATCCCTACTATCACTATGACCTGGATTGGATCGTCACGGTGCCAAACATGGACCCGTGGATCCGCCCGTTCGAGACGCTCAAGGAAACCGCCGGGGAGGTCGTGGTGAAGACCGGCTTCGGCTCCATCATGCACAAGCACTTCGAGTTTCCCATGCCGGAAATGCGCGGCTGGGCGACGGATACGTTTGAGAAGCTGGAGCGGGCGACGTTCGACGATCCGCGGGACCGGCTGCGGTTTTTCATCGCGGGCGACAACCAGATTGCCGGCATCGGCGACGGCTTCCAGCGCAACACGCCGCCGTGGATTGAAACGGTGAAATCGTTACGGCCCGATTTTCCGGTCTATGGCAGCATGATCGAAGTCAGTGAATGTCTCACGCGCCTCGTCGGCCAGGAGAACGCCATGCTGTGGATGGGCGGGGAGCCGGAGCGCATGGGCGCGGTCATCAATCGTATCGGCGAATTTTACCTCGAGATGGCCAGGGCCGAAATCGAGGCGGGCCGGGGACTGCTCGACGGCTTTGTAATCTGGGGCGACGTGGCCTACAAAAAATGCACGTTCATGTCGCCGAACTATTGGCGCGAATATTTCAAACCGTGGGTGGCGAAGATCGCGGAACACGCGCACGCCAACGGACTGCCGGTCATTTATCACGGCTGCGGCAACGTGAAGGCCATCTTCCAGGACTACATTGACATGAAGATTGACGCCTACAATCCGCTGGAAGTGAAGGCCGGCATGGACTGCGTTGAATTGCGCCGTCAATACGGCCACGGCATCGGCTTTTGCGGCAACAGCGACATGCAGGTCTGGGAAACCGGCGACCGCGCGGCCATCCGGCGCGAGGTGTTGCGCAAGCTCAACGCGGCGAAAGGCGGCGGCTACATTTTCCAATCCGACCACTCCGTTAGCAGCGCCGTGTCGGGCCAGACCTACGATTACATCGTGAAGCTGGTGCGCGAATTCGGAAAATATCCCATCCAACTGGGCGAATTTGACGAAAAGCTGTCGGGCCAACCGTAAATCCGAATGAACCCCATCACCCCCAACCCGCTGCTCGGCGTGTTCCTGCACGGCATCGGCGCGAGTTTTGCCGCCACCTGTTACACGCCGCAAAAACAGGTCAAACGCTGGTCGTGGCAGACTTATTGGCTCACCCAGGCGTCATTCTGCTGGTTCCTGCTGCCCATCATCGGCGCCATGCTGACGATTCCTCAACTCCTGGAGGTGCTGCGCGAAGCGCCGCGGGACGCCATGCTGAAATCGTTTCTGCTCGGCGCCGCCTACGGCATCGGCGGCACCGCCTTCGGCATTTCGATCCGTTACATCGGTTTTTCGCTCACTTATTCCATCGCGGTCGGCCTTTCGAGCGTGCTGGGCACGCTCATTCCCCCAATGGTCCACGGCACGCTGGGGGCGACGCTCAGCAAACCGGGCGCGGGCTGGATCATCGCCGGAATTGTGGTCGGCACGTCCGGCATCGCCTGCACCGGCCTGGCGGGGTGGCTCAAGGAGCTTGATCTCGCTTCGCAACAAAAGCAGGGCGAATTCAACCTGACCAAGGGGCTGTTGCTGTCCTTGCTGGCCGGCGTGTTGTCGGCGGTGTACGGCTTTGCGCTGGATGCCGGCGAACCGATTGCCGACGTGGCTTCGGCGCATGGGGCCGGCATGTGGCGCGGCAACGTGGTTTATATTTTTTCCAACACCGGCGCATTCATCACCACAGCCATCTATTGCCTCTATCTGCACCGCAAGCACCGGACGCTCGGCGAACTCATCGAACTGCCCGCCGGGACCGAGAAGGCCAGCCTGCCCGTGAACTGGGCGATGGCCATCGTCACCGGCCTGTTCTGGTACGGCCAGTTTTTCTTTTACAACCTCGGCCACGTGCGTTTGGGCGAATACAAGTTCACGAGCTGGGCCATCCACATGATCATGCTCGTGCTCCTCAGCAACCTGGTGGGCGTGGCGCTGCGCGAGTGGCGCGCATGCCGGCGCGTGACCCATGCGGCCATCAGCCTCGCCCTCGCCATCCTCATCGGCGCGGTCCTGCTGCTTACCTGCGGCAATTACCGGGGCAATGAAGCCGCCAAGGCGGCAGCCGCCGGCCAACCGGAGACCTCAAAATGAAACGCTACGGATCCGTCATCGGCCTCCGGCCGGAAAAACTGGAGGAATACAAAAAATTGCACGCCGCCGTCTGGCCCGACGTGCTGAAAATGCTCAAGGCCTGCCACATCCGGAACTACTCCATCTACCTGCGCCGGCTCGACGACGGCCAGCATTACCTCTTCGCCTATTTTGAATACACCGGCAAGGACTTTGCCGACGACATGGCGAAGATGGCCGCCGATCCCGCCACGCAACGCTGGTGGTCCGTCTGCAAGCCGTGCCAGAAACCGCTCGCCGACCGCGCTCCCGACGCATGGTGGGCCGACATGGAGGAAGTATTTCATCTGGACTAGCCGGCGGGATTGTTAAATCATTGGCGTTGCCAATAAATACCATGCAAGACCTCAAATCGTTATACGATGCGATCCTCAAAGGGGATGCGAAGACCGCGAAAGCCACCACCGAAGCCGCCCTGGCCGCCGAGACCGACCCGATGAAGCTCGTTCAGGAATACATGATGCCGGCGATGGCCGAAGTGGGCCGGCGCTTTGAGTGCAATGAATATTTCGTGCCCGAATTGCTGCTCGCCGCCCGCGCCATGAAGGCCGCGCTCGAACTCATCCGGCCGCTGCTCGTTGCGAGCGGCGCCAAGCCAGCAGCGCGCGTTGCCATCGGC
>JADGRT010000043.1 GCA_017880715.1 Verrucomicrobiia bacterium
AAGGGACGGCTGAGAACCACAAGTTCAGCCGTCCCTTCGGGACTTGGCACACCCAGGCCACGGTCCCAGCGTTGAAACGCTGGGCTATTTTCAGCCATCTCTCCGGGATGACGGCGTTGAAATCCTAGTGGCATTGGACCCTAGCCACCGGGCGGGATACCATCCGCGCGGTTACGCACCTGAATGTATGCCGGCGGGATATTGAGCAAGCGGTCGAGGTTTTGGGAGAGCGGTTGAGGTCAAGCAAATCCTAGCCAAAGATATTTGAAATTTCGACCACAGATTACGCGGATTTACGCGGATCAAAATGGGCTTGGAGAACCCTCATTATCTGTTTTTATCCGCGTTTATCCGCGTGACCCGCGGTTAAAAACCTGAGAGAAATCTTTACGAGATTTGCCGCAGTACGGCTTCTGACCCGGAAAACGGTGGAGAAACAGGTGATGGATCAAGCGTTGGCGGCCAGCCAGGCTTCGGCAAAAAAGCGTGAACGCAGCCAAGCGCTGGCGCAGGAAATCGCCGGACCGGCTTTGGCGGCGCCTCCCCATTTCAGATTTAGGGGGCGTGGGAGGACTTGGCCATTTTGGCGATGAGCCGGTCGTTTAGCTCTTTAGCCGGATTGTAGCCAGCCAGTTTCAGCTTGGTTTGGAAGGCCGCCACTTCCACCAGCCGGGCCAGGTCGCGTCCCGGCCGCACTGGTATGATGATGTGAGGGATGTTCACCCCCAGGATTTTGACGTTCTCTTCATCCATGCCCAGACGGTCCACATTGGTGACTTCATTCCAGGTTTTGAGCGTCACAACCAGATTGACGTTTTTCTGGGTGCGAATGCTTTTGACGCCGAACATGGCGGCCACATTGATGATGCCAATGCCCCGCACTTCCATGTGATTCCGGGTGATTTCGGCGCTATCGCCGATAACCTCGCGGCCGTCCATCAGCGTAACACGGGTGATGTCGTCCGATACGAGGCTGTATCCCCGTTCGATAAGGGCGAGGACGCATTCGCTTTTGCCGATGCCGCTTTCGCCGCGGATGATGACGCCCACGCCCAGGATATCGACCATGCTGCCCATTTCGCTGCCATGCGGAGCAAAGAGCATCTCCAGCGCCAGGGTGGCCAGATTGATGAACTTCATCGTGATGAGAGGGCTTTTGAAGACGGGCACATCGGCGGCTTCGGCAGATTTGAGCAGCCATTTGTCCGGGTTGATTCCCCGGCAAAAAACGACGCAAGGAATTTTGAAGGAAAAGAGGTTCGCGTAACGTTTTTCCCGCTCGACGGCCGGCAGCGATTTAAGAAAACTGGCCTCGGCGCTGCCGATGACCTGGACCCGTTTGCTGGCGAAATACTTGGTGAAGCCCGCCAGCGTCAGCCCCGGGCGGTTCACGGTGGGTTCGCGGATGACGCGTTTGAGCCCGCTGGCTCCGGCGACCAGTTTCAATTCCAGATTGCTGGCGTAATTGGTGTAGAAACGTTCGACGGTAGTGATGTCTCGTTCCATATAAACCTCACAGATTGAAGTCCGGTCCCAGGTAAATTTCCCGGGCCTTGGGATCGTTGACTAAAAAGTCGGAGGTGCCTTCGCGCAAGACTTCCCCATGATGAATCAGGTAGGCGCGGTCCACCAGTTTGAGCGTCTCCCGCACGTTGTGATCGGTGATCAGGATGCCCAAGCCGCGCTCTTTGAGCCTACGGACGATTTTCTGGACTTCATAGACGGCGATGGGATCGATGCCGCTGAAGGGTTCGTCCAGGAGTAGCAGCTTGGGGCTGGTGACCAGGGCGCGGGTTACTTCGAGCCGGCGTTTTTCGCCACCGCTAAGGGTGTATGCCTTGTTTTTGGCCAGGGGCGACAAATCGAGTTCGTCCAAAAGGTACTTGAGCCGGACCTGGCGCTCCTCGGTGTTCATCTGGCACGTCTCGAGAATGGCCAGGATATTTTCCTCGACGGTGAGCTTGCGGAACACGGACGGTTCCTGGGTGAGGTAGCCGATGCCGCGCCGCGCCCGCAGATGCATGGGCAGGGCGGTGATGGATTCGCCCTGGAAACGCACCTCCCCTTCATCGGGCTTCACCAGGCCTACAACGATATTGAAGCAGGTGGTTTTTCCCGCGCCGTTGGGTCCCAGCAGACCGACGATTTCGCCGGCATTTACATAGATGGAAACCCCGTTTACAACGCGGCGGCGGTTGTATTCCTTGACGAGCTTATCGGTTTCCAGCAAGGGCCCGGGGCTGGTCGCCGCGGCCGATGTCGGCGCCGGAGCGGTTGATTTTTCTGGATTCACAGCAGACGTGCTCATGCCGGTTCAGGGTTTGCGTTTTGCGCTGTTGGTTCGCGACAGCAGACTGGTGGGCACTGTGATATGGTAGTCCCCTTCCACGTTGAAGTGCCCCTGTTCATCGTCGATAATCAGGACGGTGTTGGTGGAGCCGATCAACTGGCTGCCGTTGGTGTGGGTTAGGATAGGCGTCTCAGTCAGGCGAATCCAGCCGTTCGTCAGCGTATAAACCAATTTGCCGCTGGTGATCCGAATGCCGCCTTGTTCGATGACCACATTCCGCTGCCCTTCGATCCGGTCGATTTGCTGGCCGTGGGAATCCGCGGTGGCGATGATGCGGTCGCAGGTGAGCTTCCAGGGAGGCGCGTTGGTTCCGGGCACTCCCAGAAAGGTCGGCGAGAGGTTGTTGGTTTTGGCCGCAGCCGCCGTTTTTGTCCGGAGATGACTGATCAGGGCAATGTGGCCGGTCGCTTCGAGGGAACGCACTTGGTTGTTGGTGGGATCAAGGGTAAACGACACCGTGTCACACCCCAACTGCCAATCGGGATGACTGATCTTCACCTGGTCTTGGAACCGGCCGTTGCCCGGCTTCATCGAGCCTTCCTCGGCCCGGATTTCGATCGGCTGATCGCCCAAACGGAAACGGTTGGTGGCAGCACGAGTTGGAGTCGAGGTTGCATTCGTTGCTGGTTGAGGAGGAAGGAGTTTGATGAAAACGTGTCCGTTGGCCTGGTATTCGCGACGCGCAGCCTGGATCAGTAATCGGTCGCTGCGGCCCTCGAATTTATCGCTCCCCCAGGAAGGCTGACCGGTGATTTCGAGGAAAGTGTCGCTATTGGTGGCGATCCAGTAACGCATGCGATCGCCTTGAGCCCGAACCGTATCGTCCTGAGATTGCAGAACGATATGGGCGTTTGGTTCCGCAATCAACTGTTCCAACCGGTTGCTCTTGGAATCCAATTGCGCCGTCAAACGGTCGCTGGTCAGATGCCATTGATTGGTCTGCCAGGCGTTTACGTGTCCGGAAAACAGGACGGTGCCGGGGTGGAAGCTGCCTTCGTCGAAGGAGAGAACGATGGGCTCGCGCGGCCGGTTGGCGGCGCCCTGAGAACCGGGTGGCGTGTGGGTGCCGAGGTCGGTGACCGGCGCAAACCCGCCCGCTAAAACCAACCAGCCATGGCCATAGGCCGTAAAGTCCTGGGGTTGCAGGAGCAACTCGTCGGCCCGGCCTTCCATCTTCTCGAACTGCCACGCGGGATTGCCCGTGATGGTTACGGCGTCCTGGCCGTTGGCCGAACGATACACGGCCTTGTCGCCGGTAATCTGCCCTGGCTGTTTATCCGTCAGGTGAATGACCAGGTTGCTTTCGGCGACGAGGGTCTGAATCTGGTTGGAAATGACATTGAGCGAAGCCTGGAGTTGCTCGCAGGTGAGCACGAAACTCGGCGGGTTGGAGACGCTTACTTGTTGCCGGTAAGTGGCTTCGCCGGAGTGCATGTTATAGGCAAAAGTTCGGGAGCGAATATCGATAGGTTCGGTCGCAGTGGGCGGTGGCGTCGCGGGCCGGGACGATGTCAAACGGGATGCGCGGTTGGTTCGGCCAGCAGGCTTCTGAACGCGGGTATGGACTTGGTTGGAAATGATCAGCAGCGAATTGGTTTCACCCCAGAGAAAACCCTGGCCTTCGATGGAGAAGCGGCTGTCGGCGGCGAGTGCCGTCAGCGGGCCATCGGAAAACAAATCCCGGCTAAAAAAGTTGAAAAAACATTGCGGGGCCGAAGCCACCAGGTTGGTCGGGCCATCTTCGCGAAAGGTCACCAACCGAAGGCCCTGAATCTCATATCGCCCCGGTTGGCCAGCCAGGGGACGCGCCGTGTCGCCGGTTAAAAGCATTTTCATCTGGTTGGTTCGGCCGGCTTTGGCGTCGTAATAATCGGCCACCCGGAAGCCCTTCCCCTGACCGGAGAGAGCGGGTTGGGCGAAGGCGGGCAAGCAAGGGGCGAACACGATGAAAACGGATATAAGCCAGGCCGCCGTTGCGTGCTGGCACGCCTGGCAGTGCAAGGAGAACAAATCGCGCATTTCCAACCTGATTCTCCGCGGGATCGGACCGCGACCGGTCCCCGGTCGCAGCGGCCACGATGGCGCGAGGGCGTTCAAGCCTGAAACCTGCGTTCGTAAGCCGGCGGCGGAATTCAGTTTCAAGTCGTCCATGGTCAAGCGGTCAGGCCGAATACTGCCGGATCAAATGTTCCCATTTATGCTGGGCCTTGAGAATCAGTTCGACGATCTCGCGCACGGCGCCTTCGCCGCCATCGGTGCGGGTGACATAATGCGCCAGGGCCTTGGCTTCGGGCACGGCGTGCGGCACCACCACCGCCACACCGGCGCGCTTCAGCACGCCCAAATCGACAATGTCATCCCCCATATAACAGACTTCCTTCCACGTCACACCGGCCTGGGCCATCATCTCCTCGGCAACGCCCACCTTGTTGCCGCGGCTTTGGTGCAGGAAATCAATCTGCAATTCGCGCGCCCGTTGCTCGGTGGCCGTCGAGGGCCGTCCGGAAATCCACCCAACTTTGATGCCGTTTTCACGCAATAACTTGATACCCAGGCCGTCCATGACGCAAAACCGCTTGGACTCCGCGTCGCGTCCCACCCAGATCATGGAATCGGTCAAAATCCCATCGACATCGTTCAGCAATAATTTGACTTGGGCAAAGCGGGCGGTGAGAGCCTTGCCGTTGATTGGCGCTTTTTTCGGCATGATTAAATCGCATTCTTAAGACGCATCCATCCTGCCAGCAATTTGGGCATTTGCGCCAGTGGAATCATGTTCGGTCCATCGCTGAGGGCGCGATCGGGATGAGGATGGGTTTCGATGAACAAACCATCGGCGCCCGCCGCGATGGCGCAGCGGGCCAGCACCGGTGCCAACGCGCTCTGACCGCCCGAGCAGTCGCCCGCTCCGCCCGGCAGTTGCACCGAATGCGTGGCGTCGAAAATGACTGGAAAGCCGAACTGACGCAGGATCGGGATCGAGCGCATATCGACCACGAGGTTGTTATAGCCAAAGGTGGTGCCGCGTTCCGTGAGCAGCAGTCGCTGGCCGCCGGCCGCCTGAACTTTGGCGACGACCTGGCCCATTTCGTGGGGCGACAGGAACTGGCCTTTCTTCGCATTAACGATTTTTCCGGTGCGCGCGGCGGCTTGGAGCAGATCGGTTTGTCGGCACAGAAAGGCGGGGATTTGCAGGATATCGACCACGTCGGCTACGGCTGGGATTTGGGCTTCGGTGTGGATGTCGGTGAGCACCGGCACTCCCAGTTCGCGGCGGACTTTGGCCAGAATTTTTAGGCCGGCGTCGAGGCCCGGTCCGCGAAAGGATTGCGATGAAGTGCGGTTGGCTTTGTCGTAGCTGGCCTTGAACACATAACAAATGCCCAGCCGGCGGCAGACTTTTTGCAGGGATTCCGCAATTTTAAGGCAGAGGGCTTCGCTTTCAATGACGCACGGACCGGCAATGAGGCTCAGTTGCCGGGCATGAGAGAGCGCCTTCCAAAGGGCCGCAGTTTCCAGATTCACGCGAGGATTCTACCAGCCAGGGAGGCGGATGTAAAATCATTCAATCGCCGAGCGCATGCTGGCGAAGTAACTTTTACCGGTTTCGCGGGTCACCGGTTTGCGCGATTGTTCGTCGGCATTTTCCACCAGTTCCTCGGGTAATTCCCTCAGGAATGGCGACGGATGGCACGGCATCGACTGGCCATAGCGTTTCCGACTGCCGCAATGACTAAGGCGCAGGGTTTGCATAGCCCGGGTAATCGCCACGTAGAACAGCCGCCGTTCCTCATCCAGCGTCCCCTCGACTTTGGATCGCGAATGGGGCAGCAGGCCGTCTTCGAGCCCCACGATGTGGACGTGCGGGAACTCGAGTCCCTTGCAACTGTGCATGGTGATCAACGTGACCGCGTCGCCCGGAGTTTCCTTGTCCTCTTCGCGTTCGCTATCCAGGGTGACCTCCTCGATGAAATTCTGCAGCCGATCCATGGGGTTGGCCGCCTTTAGATCCGCGTGATTGTCCATGGTGGCGACCAGGTCTTTCAGATTGCGCACCCGGTTTTCGGCGTGCTCAACCTTTTTTTCCGAACGGCGCAGTTCGGCAACATAGCCGGTGTCGGTTAAAAATTTCTCCGCCCAAGCCGACAAAAGGAGCGAATTGGGTTGGGTGAGGACCTGGTGTTGGTGCTCCACCAATTCCACAAACTCCATGATCGCCTCGCGGGTTTTGGTGGAAAACTGCGCCGGCACATCGGTATGCTTCATGACGGCATACACCGAGGTTTGTCGATCATGGCTTTCGGCCAGGAGGCGTTCCATCGTGACGTCGCTCAATCCCCGAGCCGGCACGTTGGCGATGCGGAGCAGGCTGACGTCATCGTGCGGATTTACGAAGGTTTTCAGGTACGCGAACAGGTCCTTGATTTCGCGACGATCGAAGAAACTCTGGCCGCCGATGAGGTGATAGCGCACGCCCGCCTGGCGCAGGGCGGTTTCCAACGGGCGCGATTGGATGTTGGTGCGGAAGAGAATGGCTTGGTCGGCCCAGAGGATCTTGCGGGCCATCCGGGCAAACTCGATTTCATCCACGACTCCCCGCGCTTCCGCCTCGTCATCCTCGTAAACGGCCAGCGTGATTTTCGCGCCCTGGCCTTTTTGGGACCAGAGCTTCTTGCCGCGCCGGCGGGTGTTATTCTTAATGACGGCGTTGGCGGCGGTGAGAATCGTGTTGGTGGACCGGTAATTTTGTTCCAGTTTCACCACCTTGACCTCGGAAAAATACTTTTCGAGTTCGAGCAAGTTGGCGATTTCAGCGCCCCGCCAGCCGTAAATGCTCTGGTCGTCGTCGCCCACCACGCAGAGGTTGCGATGCTCCCTGACCAGGGCATTCACCAGCCGGAACTGCGCGGCATTGGTGTCCTGGTATTCGTCCACCATCACGTAGCGGTATCGGGCGCGGCAGGCTTCCAGCACCTCGGGAAACTCGTCGAACAATCGCAAGGTAAGCAGGATCAGATCGTCGAAATC
The DNA here is from genome assembly GCA_017880715.1 of Verrucomicrobiia bacterium. Lineage (GTDB taxonomy): Bacteria > Verrucomicrobiota > Verrucomicrobiia > Limisphaerales > UBA1319 > JADGRT01. Next base: position 7,379 of record JADGRT010000043.1, read on the forward strand.
GACCGCGTTGCAGGCGCGGAGGGCCGACTCATAGCGGTTGCGAACGTGCTCGGCCAGGGCGGCGACGCTGGGATCGGCGAAGGCGGCGGCGGAGCCGCCATTCTTGTAGCGGCTCAAGAGGCTCAGCACGGCGGCGGGATCGGTCTTTTCTCCTTTCGCCGAGATGCGGCTGAGGATTTTTTTGACTGCGCTGAGTTGTTCCGACGTGTCGTAGATGACGAAGTTTCCTTTGTAGCCCAGGTGGTGGATGTGTTGTCGGAGGATCTTGACGCACAGGGAATGGAATGTGCAAACGGTGGGGCGGTTTGTGCCTTTGATGCCGTCTTCCTGCGAACCTCTGGCAGGGCGGGGGATCAACTGCGCGACGCGCTCCTTCATCTCGCGGGCGGCCTTGTTGGTGAAGGTGACGGCGAGGATGTGCCCGGGTTCAATCCCTTTTTCGATCATATGGGCGATGCGAAAGGTAATGACCCGCGTTTTGCCGGTGCCGGCGCCCGCCAAAATCAGGACCGGACCGCGGATCGTTTCCACGGCCTGGCGTTGTTGGGGATTGAGCGAACCGAGATTCACCATGCGGGCGCGGAGTTTAGACCCCGCCGCCCCGAACGCAAGCCGAAGCGAAAGCCAAAATCATTCAGTTTCCGAGGGGCGAGGCGGAGGGGCGAGTTCCAGGAGCCCCGAATAAATGGGCATCGTGTAACTCCGCCCTCCGAATAAAGAAGCGATGAGACGCGGTTCACGCTTGCCTTTCGTTTGGGTTAAACTAGGTTGGTGAAGCCGAAAGGCAAGCAACGCGCAGGCAACTCTGAAGTCACCTGAGTCGAATTAACGCATCCGAACCGGGCAACCGGTTTTTCAGGTGCGTTTTTTTTCGCGTTGTTTGGCGTGTCTTACCGCCCGTAGTTCGCCTGGAGATAACTGGCAAAGGCAGAATAATCCAGACCCATCGAGTCAAAATCTTCAGACAATGGATCCAAGGCCGATAAAACTGGCGGCACTTGGGGTGAGAAACCCAGGGTGCGTTCGATTTCCTCGGGGAATTTGGCCGGATGCGCCGTTTCGAGCACCACCGCCGGAGATCCCGCCAGCGGTGCGCACTCCAGATAATCCTGAAAACCACGCCAGCCCACGGCGCCGTGAGGCTCGAGCAGAAGTTTGTGATCGGCCCACGCCTGTCGGATGGCGGCGCGAGTGGCTTCGTCGGAAACGGAGGTTGAAAAGAGATCTCGTTGCATGGCGGCCATATCGGGAGCGCGATGGATTTCCCCGACTTCATCCATGCGGCCGCCGTAGAGAGAGATCAGGCGGGCGAGATTACTGGGGTGCCCCACGTTCATGGCATTGGAGGGGCAATTACGTGACGGTTCGATTTTATGGTAATCACCGGTGGCCAGGAAGTTTGGGAATTCATCATTACCATTGACCGGCACCACCAGTCGTTTGATCGGCAATCCCATGCGCGAGGCAATGATCGCGCCCATCATGTCGCCAAAATTGCCCGAAGGCACGCTGAACACGATTGGCTCACCTGGTTGGGCCAGGCGGGAAGCGGCGTAAAAATAATAAACGCTTTGCGGCAATAACCGGCCAATATTGATCGAGTTGGCCGAGGACAGCGCCATGTGAGCCAGGGCTGGATCGGCAAACGCACGCTTGGCCAGGCCCTGGCAATCATCGAATTTGCCGTCCATGGCAATCGTGCGGATATTGCCGCGCAGAGTGGTCATCTGTTTGCGCTGGCGGTCGCTGACTTCGGCGCGCGGGAACAGCACCAGCACGCGAATGCCGTCCACGCCGTGAAAGGCGCTGGCTACCGCCGATCCCGTGTCGCCGCTGGTGGCCGTGAGGATGGTGAGCGTCTGACCGGCTTCGCGGACAAAGCGTCCAAGCCACCGAGCCATCATGCGCGCCGCGAAATCCTTGAACGAGGCCGTGGGGCCGCGATCCAGTCGCATGACCTGCACCCGATCATAGACCGGCTCCAGCGGCACGTCGAAGTTGTAGGCGTCCCGACACAAATCAAAAAGGGTCGCGTCATCGAGAATTCCGCTGGTGTAGCGCCGCAGAATATCGAAGGCAATTTCCGGATAGGATTTGCCGGCGAATCCAGCGAGTTCATCGGGTGTTAGCTGGGGAAAGCACTGGGGCAGGTAGAGGCCGCGGTCAGGGGCCTGGCCTTTGAGCAGGGCGGTGCGCAAATCCACCGGTGGCGACTGTTCGTTCGTGCTGCTTAATAAAATCGGTTCCATGATGTCCGGATATGAGCCATTCAAGCAATCAACGGTGGCGATCATGCTACCCGATCGGGAACCCGGCGGGCAAGCGAATCTGATCCGCCCCATTCAACCGCATCAAAAAAATGATCCGATCGGATCATTTTTTTGATATGTCGTTTAACGCCGCGCTTGACCTTGGATGGGATCGGGTTAGATTAACCGTGCTACTGGAGGGGGCGTACTGGTTTCGACTGGGTTGGTGCGCCGACAGCGGCATGCCGAGGATGGACCGTTGGCCTCGTTAAACATCGATCCAAAAACGTAACTGCTAACGAAGAACTAGCTCTCGCGGCCTAGTGCCGTGACGTTTGCTCCTGGACACCTGCTAAGGGAGCGAGCGACTATAGCAGGCGTAGGGGGAACCTGGAGACGGCGCGGGTTCCGCCGAAATAATCACATGCCGACTTGGCGCCGGGATTCGCGTCAGAACGTTATCCCGGGGCTGAAACTCTCTTCTGACTAAGCATGTAGTCGCAGTTGGTTAATTAGCTCAGGACGCGGGTTCAACTCCCGCCGCCTCCACCATCCTAAGTGGCTCGTGTATAATGGAATGGACAGAAAATGAGGTTCTGCGTCCGATTAATATTGACACTTTAACGAAAGGGGAGGTTGTCCCCACTGCCGGTCTCAAAAGTGTTTGCGCTTTGATGTCCAGCAATTATTCTGGCGGCGTGAACACCACGGATGCAGCCTTCGCTGAGACCGCAGATTTCGCTCCTGCCGAACGCGACGCCGGCCCATCTGTTTTTGCCACGACTCACTGGTCGGTCGTATTGACGGCCGGACGCAACGACACCACGCGCGCTAACGAGGCGCTAGGCCGGTTATGCCAGATGTATTGGTATCCGCTCTACGTCTATGTGCGGCGACGCGGCCATGCGGCCGCTGATGCCCAGGATTTGACGCAGGAATTTTTCGCCCGCCTGCTGGAAAACCGGTGGCTCGATCAGGCCGACCCGCAACGCGGACGTTTCCGTTCCTTTCTGCTAGCCGCCTTGAAGCATTTTCTGGCCAATGAGTGGCAAAAGGCGCGCACACAGAAACGGGGAGGAGGGTTGGTGCTGGTTTCTTTGGATGATGACTCCGCCGAGCATCGTTACGCGCTGGAACCCGCCACCGAGTCCACGCCGGAGAGCCTGTATGAACGTCGGTGGGCCTTGGCATTGTTGGAGGGGGTTTTGCTCCGTCTGGATAATGAATATCGCCTGGAAGGCAAGGGGGAGCTCTTTGACGCTCTCAAATCGTCGTTGACCGTCAACCGGAGCACCGTGGCTTACCCGGACCTGGCGGCCCAACTCGGACTGGCCGAAGGCGCGGTGCGGGTGGCGGTGCATCGGCTGCGAAAACGATATCGCCAGTTGCTTCGCGCGGAAGTCGCTCACACCGTGTCGTCGCCGGACGAAGTTGACGAGGAAATGCATTATCTGTTCCAGGTGCTGTCTCGATCCTGAGGGTCCGTTAAAAAGTCGGTAACAAACCGCCGCCATTCTTTCAGTAATCAAGTGGATAGACGATATGAACACTTTGACGAACTGTCAGAATTGCGGCCAGCCGCTGGCTTCCGATGTTTCCCAGGGATTGTGCCCGGCGTGTTTGATGAAGATCGGATTGGGGATTGGCACCGGCACTGGACCCGCCACCGATCCTTCCGGGACCGGACCGGTGGTGGCCTTTGTGCCTCCCTCGCCAGAGCATTTACAGCGGCTGTTGCCGCAGTTTGAGGTGCTGGGGATGATTGGTCGCGGTGGCATGGGGGCGGTTTACCGGGCGCGGCAAAAATCGCTCGACCGCGTGGTGGCGTTGAAAATACTCGCGAAACGGGCTGACCAGGATCCCAAGTTCAATGAGCGGTTCGCCCTCGAAGCCCGAACCCTGGCCCGGCTGAGCCATCCCAACATCATCTCGATCTTCGACTTCGGCGAGGTCGCGGGCCTCTGCTATCTGGTGATGGAATATGTGGACGGCGTCAATTTGCGCCAAATGCTCCAGGCCCAGAAGATGGCGCCCAAGGAAGCGCTGGCCATTGTGCCGGATCTCTGCGCGGCGCTGCAGTATGCCCACGATCAGGGCATTGTCCATCGCGACATCAAGCCGGAGAACATCCTGATCGACCGGCAAGGCAGGGTGAAGGTGGCGGATTTTGGATTGGCGAAACTCATCGAACCCGAATCCGGTAGGGCTGACCTGCCGGTCAGCCCCAACATTAGGGCCGCGCAGCAGCACGGCCCTACCGGCGTCGTAGGCACGCCGCATTACATGGCGCCCGAACAAATCGACCACCCGCAAACGGTGGATCATCGGGCCGACATCTTTTCGTTGGGCGTGGTCTTTTACGAAATGCTCACGGGCGAGCTGCCGATCGGGAAGTTCGCGCCACCCTCTTTCAAGGTGCAGATCGATGTGCGGCTGGATGAAGTGGTGTTGCGGGCGTTGGAAAAGGAACCCGAACGCCGCTACCAACAGGCCAGCCAGGTGAACACCGCGTTGGAAACCATCGCGAGCCAACCATCCCTGGCATCGGCAGGCTCGTCCAAGGCCCCCGCACCGTCGGATT
>JADGRT010000379.1 GCA_017880715.1 Verrucomicrobiia bacterium
TCCGGAGACCCTCGAAACTGCGACGCGCGGGCGCCGTTCCTACGCACGACAATGGCCACATTAGACCTCACAATCTCCGGTCAATGGTGGACACCATTCCCGAATCGGGTGATGTTGTGCTAGTGGAAATCAGCCCAGAAGAACCGCGGGAACGAACCCGGTTCAGGGCTCTCCAGGGCAAGACTTGGAATAACCCCGTGCTCTTCCGTGATCTCCTGCTGGTGCGTAACGACCGGGAGGCCGCATGTTACCGCCTGCCGCTGAACGCGTCCCAGCCTTGATGAACCTTCTCGGAGCTGGGGATTTGGAGCCTTTTCATTCAGAGCCTCTGGAATCCCTCTGGTGCCGGCTTGATGTAAAAAGAATTTCCGCCTTTGTCGCCAGTTATTCCGTATGCGGAATAATAAGCAGTCCGGGCGGCAATTGATGCATTTTTCACGCGTCATTATGGCAACGGCCAAGGCACTAGCGCTCAATCGAAATCAGTCACTTGAGCTTGCCTGCGCGCAGCGCAAACGACTGGTTCCACGGATAGGCGGTCACTTTGAGCCGTGATGGAAGGCAATTGTGAGACTCGGGGAATTCGGCTTCGATCACGCAGTAGTGCAGCGGACCTGAATCAGTTTGGCCCACGTTTACGCAAGGGGCGAGGGGGCAGAGCGGGGATGAGTGTTCGAGCGAGGGTTGAGCAGCTTCGGGTGCTGCGGTTGACTGTGTGCGTCTGCTGCGTCTGGGGTCGTTTGGCACTTCAAAGTTCCAACACTTTACGACCGGTCAGCCCCGGACTAATGGCGCAAACGGCTGAACCAACCGAACTGGTCCTGGTTGTTCACGTAGAGCAGACCGAGAATACGCATGCCGACAGCGATGAAATAGAGATTGAGGAAGCTGGAAATCAATCCAGGCAAGAAGGGCACCGGCACCAGCGTTTGAATGGCACCCTCAGCAAACCAGTGGAGCAGGAGAACCGTTTCGAAGGCCGCAGCGGCGGCGAGGTAGTGAAACGGCACACGCAGGATGGACCAGGTCAACGCAATGGGATTCAGGACCGCCACCGTATCAAACATCGCCAGGGCCAGCATGCCCATGGGAGCGAAGAGGGCGCCATAACCGAGGGCGACGAAGTAGGCAATGCGAGCCTCGGTCTCGGTGCCCGGGCGCCACAAGCCGATAACAAACGCCGGGCCGAAGGACAGGACCACCAAAGCGATGAGTTGGAGATAGGGGACCAGGATGTCTTCTTTCCAGTCGCTGAAATCGGGCCAGTCGGGCGGGTTCTTACGACCATCGGCCGTCGAGGTAATGATGCTCTTGGCGTAAGTGAACAGGTAGCCGGTGAGGATCAGGCCGAGCAACGGCAGCTGGCCGAGAATGTAGAAGAACGCCGTTCCCGCGATCAGCATGATGAGACCGCTGCCCTGGAAAGGGTAAAGCAAAGCCCCTGGCAGGGAGACGAAGAAGCCTGGCGGGGATTGGGCGGGCTCGAGTTGCGGCTGGAGCGGCTGGCATTCCGAACCGCAGTGGCGGCAGAATCGTCGCGATGCGCCATTGACGAGCCGAGTCGTGACGCACAGGTCGCAAAAAGTGCGCTGGCATTTTGCACAAGCAAAGCGTGCAGGGTTTTGGGGATGGAACTTGCAGACCGAACCGCTGGCAGCCACCGAGAGTGGAGCAATTCGCGGCGGCAGCGGCGGAGTGGCGGGCGGAGGGCTGTCCTCGGGCGCCTCGGACTCGAAGCGCATCGCGACCTCTCCTAGGCGGAGCGTCTGGCCGGGCTGCAGCCTCGCCTCCTCGACCAGTTCGTCATTGACGAAAGTGCCGGCGGTCGAGCCGAGGTCCTTGAGCCAGGTGCCGGCGTCCGACACGGTAATGCGGCAATGGGAGCTGGAGACCGAAGGATGTTCGATGGGAAGATCGTTTTGCTGGCTCCGCCCCAGCGAGATGACGTCCGGCTGAAGTTCGATCGGCCAGGCCTCAGGGGTATCCGGATTGACCAGGAGCCGGAGCATAGTGGTCTCTTGTTCAGGCGAGGATAGGCTTGTGGATGACGGGGGCCAATTACAATTCTCACGGGAGTTTGGAGAGGAGGAATTTGGACCTCAACCGCGTTGTCGGATTGCGTGAAGCTCTCAATTGGCGACAGCAAGTCCCGTTGCATTCACGAACGAGTCTTTTTACAGCGAGTGGTTTCAACAATAATCATGCAGCCGAACCCGGCGCTCCTTGCCATGTTGGGCATCAGGGATAATAATCCGCTCACTTTACCGGTGACGACGAACCCAAAGATCCAGCGGCGGGTTTGAAGTGCAAAACATGAAAATCGAGAGCCTTATGATCATTTCTGGCGGCCACCCGGTTCGTCTCTTTGCCCCGGCGCAGATACTTGCTGCCGCAGCGCCGGTTCCAGCCCAGGATAGTTCCAGCATGCCGTCCTTACTCCGCAGTTTTTGGGGTGTGTTCAATGACATCATCTCCTTCACAGCCAATGTGTGGCAAAACATCGACGGGTTGGTGTTCACCGGAATTGCGGTTTACCTTCTCATCCGATTGGCCAAATCCGTTTTGGGCCATGACGAGAGCACGATCAAGACTTCCACCAGTTTCGATTACCTCGGAGCGTTCCCACGCGAATCGGATCATAAGGTCTATCGGCTTGAAGACGTTTGGAAGCTGCCGTTCCACGAGAAGACGGTGCGGGCCTGCTTCAAACAAGCCACCGAGCAACAACCGTTCCTGTGCATTCCCAATGGCGCCGTTTGGCTGGCCCTTCATGATTTTTATTCTGGGATCAGGAACGATGCCGTGCCCCGGGCGTCGGATTTGAGGCGCGATTACACGTTACACCGCGTCAGCCATATTCTGGGGATCACCTTTGGGCATTATGAAGTTAAACAGGGGCGAATCGAGGATTTGGCGGCTCCAAAGCTATTGGATATTCTGCGCGACCCGGTGAAGGAGTTTCAGAAAGCCGCTTTGTCCAGCCGCGATTTAGAGACGGCCCGGCAATTGGCATTGATTGAACTCGCAGCATTGGTTTGCTGGAAGGCGCCTCAACTTGTGGCGGATGCTTTAATGGAACCCGAGCTTAGCCGCGAAGCGCTGTTGAAGGCTCTTGGCTCATCCGCGATCGAGAAGAAAATAAATCTGGAGCGGGCATTGCAAGAGCGGCAGCAACAGGAATACAACCGGCTGATCTCGCAGGGGAGGAACTTGAGCAAACTATTCCTGCTGGATCGCAAGTCATCGTGCGACTGGCTGAACTCAATAAAAAGTCCCGACGGGTTGGAATTTGGTGTCATTCCTACCCTTGCTACGGAGGACCACGAGGCGATTGTGCGCCTGCTCAAGGAACGCGAGTCATGCAAGCCCTGGACCCACAAACTGGTGGAGGCAATCAGCAAGCTGCCTTATATCCGGAAGCGTTTTCCTTACAATGAATATGTTCGCAAGGTAGGGCGCTTGGAGGCAGATGGCTGGCTTGTGCGCGTGTATGTAAATCATGAAGATTGCGACACATGAACCTCTGCATACGGTCCCGTCCTGGAATAGGTTGACACCTGTTTATGAGAACAAGTGCAATCAAACCGGCAATTCGGTATAGCGAGGCCTTCAAGGTGCAAGTGGTGGGCG
>JADGRT010000380.1 GCA_017880715.1 Verrucomicrobiia bacterium
GCCAAAGCGGACAGGAATGTCCGCGCTCCGCAAAACCGAGTTGCACCGCCTTGGCCGGGTGACTTTGCAGTGAAGGCTTGACAGCTCCGGACAATTCCACACCATGCCGCGGTGCGCAGTTTGTTTACCATCCAGAGCGAATTCCGGTGCGAAATCGTGCGCCCGCTCTCCGAGGGCGGCCGGGGCATGGTTTATGAAGCCGAGCAACACGGGGCGCGCGGCTTTGTCAAGCCCCTGGCCATTAAGGTCATTAGCGGCCGTTTTGCCAGCCAGCCCACCTTCATAGAAAACTTCATCGACGCGCCCCGCAATCAAATTGAAGATCGTGCCTCCAGCCGCCCCACCGGCGACCGCGCCGTAATAATATCTTGCTGTTATGACTTCTCCATCCCTGCCGCCGGTCAAGTTGGGTTTGCTGCAGACGGCCTGCTCGGCCGATCCCGAAGCCAACCTTCGAAACACCCTGGCCGCCGCCACGCGGGCGGTTCAATCCGGCGCCCAAATTCTTTGCACCCAGGAACTGTTTCGCACCCCCTATTTTTGCCAAAGCGAGGATTATGCCCAGTTCGCCTGCGCCGAGCCGATTCCCGGTCCCAGCACCGAAGCCTTCCAGGCCTTTGCCCGCCAGCATGGGGTGGTCGTGGTCGCGTCTCTGTTTGAAAAGCGCGCCGCCGGTCTGCATCACAACACCGCGGTGATCATCGACGCGGATGGATCCCTGCTGGGGATCTATCGGAAAATGCATATTCCCGACGATCCGCTGTACTACGAAAAGTTTTATTTTACACCGGGCGACCTCGGCTTTCGGGCATGGCAAACCCGCTACGCGAAAATCGGCGTCCTGATTTGCTGGGATCAATGGTATCCCGAGGCGGCACGCCTAACGGCCCTGCAGGGGGCACAAGTCCTGTTTTATCCCACCGCAATCGGCTGGCATCCTGGTGAAAAGGCCGAACAAGGCGCCCAGCAGTATGCGGCCTGGGAAACCATCCAACGCAGCCACGCCATTGCCAATGGATGCTTTGTTGCCGCCATCAACCGCATCGGTCATGAGCGGACCATCGGCGGCGATGGCATCGAATTCTGGGGTCAGAGCTTCGTCGCCGGCACTTCCGGTGAAATTCTGGAGAAGGCCAGCGCCGACCGCGAAGAAAACTTGATCGTGTCCGTGGATTTGGGCCGGATCGAGGTGACCCGGACGCATTGGCCGTTTCTGCGCGACCGGCGGATCGACGCCTATGGCGACCTGACCCGGCGGTTCATCGATTAGATTGTCCAGCACAAGGTCCGCGCCCATGGCACTCGATTTTTTCGCATCCTCGTCCGAACGGGCTTGTGTCTGGGTGACCGGAGCGGGGGGCTTGATCGGTCATCAATTGGCACGGGCCGCCGCGCCCTTCAGCGCGCGTGGGCGGGTGCATGGCTTGACGCGCGCCGAATTGGACCTGACGGATTTCGCCGTCGTGCGGGGCGTGTTTCACCGGGAGCAGCCCCGGTGCATCGTCCATTGCGCGGCGCTCAGTCGAAGTCCGGTTTGCCAAAACCAACCTGCTCTGGCCCGCAAAATCAATGTCGAGGCCACGGCACTTCTGGCCGAGTTGGCCGCCGATATTCCCTTCATCTTCTTTTCGTCGGATCTGGTATTCGATGGCCGTCAGGGCAACTACGACGAATCGGCGCCGGTGAATCCGCTCAGCGTATATGCGGAAACCAAGGTCGAGGCGGAGAAAATCGTGATGTCCAATCCTCGTCACACCGTGGTGCGCACGTCATTGAATGGCGGCCTCTCGCCGGCGGGCAACCGGGCGTTCAACGAGGAGCTGCGGCTGGCCTGGCAGCAGGGTCAGACGGTCAGGTTATTCACCGATGAATTTCGTTGTCCGATTCCCGCGCTGGTTACCGCTCGCGCGATTTGGGAATTGGCGGCGGTGAATCAGCCGGGCTTGTATCATTTGGCCGGCAGCCAGCGCTTATCCCGCTGGGAAATCGGTCAATTGTTGGCCGCCCGCTGGCCGGACCTGCCGGCCCGCATGGAAGCCGGCTCGCTGCGCGAGTATTGCGGGGCGCCCCGCCCGGCGGATTGCTCGCTGAATTGCGCCAAAATTCAGCGGCGGTTGTCCTTTCCGCTGCCCGGACTGGCCGACTGGCTGGCGGCGAATCCCGAGGAACCCTTTTAAGCTGAAATGAATTTGGTTTCATCGCCGGAAAATCCAAAGGAGCATCGAGGACGAGGACGAAGGACGAAGGACGAGAACGAGGAAGGATGAGGGCGCTAAGACCGGTTATGGTTTTTTGCAGGGCTGAATAATATGCCGGAGAGTGAGAATAAATTCTATCGCGGCCGGCTGGCTCCTTCGCCGACCGGTTTCCTGCATCTGGGGCATGCCCGGACTTTCTGGATGGCCCAGGAGCGGGCGCGGGCGCACACCGGCATTCTGGTTTTGCGCAGCGAAGATTTGGATCGCGCGCGATGCCGGGCTGAGTATGCGACGGCCATGATCGAGGACTTGCGCTGGTTCGGATTCGAGTGGCAGGAAGGGCCCGATGTGGGCGGCCGGCATGGTCCTTACCAGCAAAGCCAACGGCTGGAGCATTACCAGGCCGCCTTTGCGCAATTGCGCGCCGGCGGTTTTATTTATCCCTGTCGCTGTTCGCGCCAGGACGTGTTGCGGGCCTTGCAGGCGCCGCATCAGGATGAGGAAGAACCCATTTACCCCGGCACCTGCCGTTTCGAACACTCCCCGCCATCGACCAGCGGAAAACCCCATCCGCCTTCGAATTGGCGGTTCCGCGTGCCGGAGGGCGAGACCATCGCCTTCGTGGATGGCCATTGCGGACCGCGGCAATTTGTGGCGGGAAAAGATTTTGGCGATTTCGTGATCTGGCGGCATGACGGGCTGCCGTCCTATCAACTGGCCGTGGTGGTGGATGACGCGGCGATGCGGATCACGGAAGTGGTTCGGGGCGAGGATTTATTACTGTCCACGGCTCGCCAGTTGTTGCTGTACCGCGCCCTGGCTTGGTTGCCGCCCCGGTTTTACCACTGCCCGCTGGTCACCGACGAGCGGGGCGTGCGGTTGGCCAAAAGGCACGACGCTTTGAGCCTGCGGCGGCTGCGAGAGCAGGGGCGCGCGCCTGAATCCCTCAGGCCCTCATGATTCGGTTTGGTTGGGCAGACCGCGTGAACCGCGCCTGCGCTCGGGTTGGGGACGCGACGCTTTTTCTGGCTTTTTTCTGGCGTTGCCAAGGCGGCGCCGGGACGTTTAGGATGCCTATTCCTTTGGCGAAGTGCGCCGAGGGGATGTGCGCATGGCCGATTACAAAGTCCAACTGCCGGTGTTTGAAGGTCCGATGGACCTCCTGCTCTATTTGATTCGCAAGGAGGAGGTGGACATCTACGAGGTCAACCTGACCAAAATTGCGACCCAGTTCCTCGAATATGTGGAAATGATGCGTCGGCTGGACCTTGATGTCGCCGGAGAATTTCTCGTCATGGCCGCGACGTTGATGTACATCAAAAGCCGCGAGTTGCTCCCGGTGGAACAACAGGCGCAACCCGAAGGTGAAGAGGAGGAAAGCCTCGATCCGCGTTGGGAACTCATCCGGCAACTGGTCGAGTACAAAAAATT
>JADGRT010000381.1 GCA_017880715.1 Verrucomicrobiia bacterium
GACCGCCCCAATCATGCAGTCAGCCAGACTGTGTGAGCGACGGCCAGTTTGGTTGAATAATGCGGCCGACAAGCTGGCATCGCGAACAAGAAAAGGCTCCGGATTGGAAAATCATGGTCGATCGTTAGGAAAACCGCTCCATCCTCAACGGCGCGAATCGTGAACTGTGGCAATCCAATGGGCGGCCATTTTCTCATCTACACGCAGATAATCCTGCAACGCCTCCAGGGCACCCAAAACCGAGGCTTGGCTGGATTCACCGGCTGCGGGGTGGATAATGGTCAACAACCCGGTAGCTCTATCGGGCAATTGGCCGGCTTCTTTCGCCACCACCCTACCATGGTCAATCTCGATTTCCAGAGTTACATAGCTCATTTAGAAAAGAACTAACCGCTGGTCCTTAAAAAGCGAACCATTTTCGCTTGTCGTTCGATCCTTCAGCATGGCCCCCATCTAGGTGAATCATCTGCTGTATCGTCCGCAGATGGCCGCAGGAGAATGAGCAGCCAATATCAAGAACTGATACGGCTCATCAAATGGTAAATGGCTCCGGCAAACTCAACTCGCAGCGGTCTGGGCATACCGCTCAGTTCGTTCCCACAACCATCGATAACCAATTGATCGCTTCCGGCCATACACACGTCATTCCGCCAGAAAATATTTCCAGGCCGGCATCACTTTGATTTGCCCCGCCGTTGTTTCGATCTCCTGGGCCTCGTCCCGGGTGACAACGGTGCCTTCCTTACTGGTTATGCTAACTGCCAGTTGTTCAATTAAGTGGAAAGATTATTGGCCACTTTTGTTGCCGTGTCAATCCATTCGGCAGCCTCGTAAGCGAAAGAATAATTGTTCTAGTTTGGCCCCTTTTCTGAACCGGAGTGTCAAAAGTGAGGACTGGTACCTTTGCTTTTGGAAACCTTTTTCGACAAGTTCGAGCTATTCGCCGACGCGCCGAATGCGGCGGCGAAGATGCGGGAGCTCAGCGCCAACGGCGCGCCTTATAACAGCCTGGGGCACCGCCCCAGGAAAGAAACCCGGAAACAATATGAGGGCTGAAAGCCCGTTTCATCATATTCCGCCATGCCGCAATCGCTTTGAATATTATGTATGGGATTGAACGTTGGTTCGGGCTTTCAGCCCTTGGTTTTGTTGGGATGCCATTTCCTGGGGCGTTGCCCCAGGCTGGTATGGAATCGCGCCTTTGGCGCTGACAGAGCTACCTCCTGAAACTTCACGGCAATCTCTGAGGAGTCAGACTCCTTGGATTGGGTCGATTTGGCGGCACGGCGCTCAGTCCATTGATTTCCAGCTGGCTATCGCTGTAACGCTTGGTCAGCTTGTCAAAGGTCCCGTCCGGGGGCTATCTGCCAGTCCAAACCGGGGCCAACCACGCCACAGGTTTGGCTGGGTCGGCTCCCGGCGCATCGCCACCGCCAGCATTCCACACTCTGACAAAGAAGTATTTGTTAGTGGCATCATGAAGGGTTGGACTCCATTGGATCGAGCAGGCGGGCGTGGGAGTGTGCGTCTGCGCCACTACCGCCATCCTTCACAATATCGAGCTTCACGATTTTGTCCTTGGGGTTGTCCGTATCCGGGTCGCTGATGGTGATGTTAAAGGCAAACTCGCTCGGACGCTTGAGAGTCGAACCCATCATCGCGCCGTTCACGGTGTATCGGCATTGGATGTTCTGCTCCAGCGAGGCATAGGTGCGATGGTTCTTCATGGCGTCCAGGAGAGCTGGCTTGGTCCGGTTGGTGGCCAGCAAGAACGTGCGGCTGGTATGATGCGTGATGCCCCAAAATCCGTGGTTGTCATTACCGCAGGGCTTCTTGTGAATGGTCGGTCACGGCATAGAAATCATAGCCGTTGGTCTTGGCCCGGGCGAAATGCTCTGACGGCGGGCCTTGCAGTTTCTGCCAGTCCGGTTTGAGCGTTTGGGACTTTGCCGGGGATTGAACTTCATTTTAATTTCCAGGAGCGTGTTGTTGGGCAGATACAGCCGTTGGATAAATGATGGAAATCTGCGGTTCGACGTCCCGCCAGTTCATTGACGGTGCGCCAGCAAGGGCGAATGGGTTCTTCGTTCCGCTCATCTTCAGCCTGATGGTGACGGAAGGCGTAAGGGTGTCAAACAGGAATCTTGCCGGTCGGTTTCCCTTCGCGAGATTCCCAGCTTCGCGGCAACCTTGCGCCAGCCGTGCAAGGGGTCGCAAGGGGTCAGTCCCGGCTATTGTAGAATGCTAGAAGGCAATGGTGTCGTATCCATATAATTGGCAATTGCAGTGATGCAAGAATCTTGCGCGACCAATTCAATCGGGATCGGGGATTTGTTATAAATCTGCACACGGCGCTGCCCTTGCCTTTGATGGCCACTTCGGGATTTTTAACCTGGATGGTTCCAGAAGATGAACGCCCCCTGTTCCGCCGCCGCTTTGACCGCCTCCCAGGTGTGGGTATTGCGCAATGGCTCGATCGGGTCCAGGAACCGGGCGTTCAGATGTCCCGGCGGCTCGCCCCGCGTTATTTCCGCCGCCTTAATCAGGATCAGGTTCAAGTTTTCGGCGCTGGCTTTGGCCAGTTCGTAGGAGCGCGTGTAATTCGTCGAGACATCGGCCTTGTGCGGTTTGTATTCGATAGGATTGCCCTGCAGGTCTATGCCCTCAACGTCCTGACGCCGGAGGACATTAAAATCGTTGAGGGCGGGGAGTCGAAGCATTAGTATGCCATCTGTCGACACGAATAATCTAAAGCAAGTTTTACGCACCGAGTGCCTCCCCGCGTTGGCGGGACGCGCGGCGTATTACGGCGTTACGCCGGAGGAAATCAAAAATAATGAAAACAAGAATGGTTCCGCGAGAACACGTGGTTTTGGTCGCACGCTGCCTGCTGACGTGCGTGGGTGTGTTGGCTGGCATGGCTGGGCAGGTGCGGGCGGCCACGTACGTGGTTGACCAGGCGGCTCCCGGCGCGGCCGACACGAACGCGGGAACTGAGGAGAAACCCTTCAAGACCGTGCAGCACGCCGCCGACGCGGCCAAGCCGGGCGACACGATCTACGTCATGGCGGGCAAGTATGACGAACGGGTCAAGGTGAAGGCCGGCGGCACGCAGGGCAAGCCGGTCGCCTTCGTGGCGATGCCCCGGCGCTCGGCGACCGTGGGCGGCTTTGACCTGGAGGCGAGTTACCTTCGCGTGGAGGGCTTCGAGATCACGGCCGACCAGCCGGCCACGGCCGTCCAACTGCGCGCCAGCCACTGCGAAATCCTGGACAACTACATCCACGATATGATGGCGGCGGTCAACGGGACGGTCGGCAAGCCGAGCGCCGATGGCAACACTCGCGACTACTCCGCGGTGACGCACAACCGAATCGCCTACAACAAGGTTTACCACAGCGAGTTCGGCTTCATCCTGGGCGGGGAGGACTGGCTGGTGGAGAACAACGAAGTCAACCGCCTCTTCATGTACGCCCCGGGCAACCAAAACGACGACTGCGATTACTCGCGGTTCTTCGGCAAGGGCTGCATCCAACGGTACAACTACTATCACGGCAGCACCCGGCAGGAGATCAAAACCGCCCACGTCGATTGCCTTCAGACCTTTTCGAACAACGGCGAGATCGCGA
>JADGRT010000382.1 GCA_017880715.1 Verrucomicrobiia bacterium
CCGCCATGCTGGATATTAAAGTGATTCGCGAAAAACCGGATTGGGCCCGCCGCCGTCTGGCCGACCGCGGGGCGGGGGACGAGGCCAAGATCGATGAAGTATTGGCGCTCGACGAGCAACGCCGCAAGTTACTCGCCGAAGTCGAGGCGCTCAAGGCCCAGCGCAACCGGGCGTCCAAGGAAATCGGCGCTCTGATGGGGCAGAAGAAACTGGCCGAAGCCGAGGCTCGTAAACGGGAAACGCGCGAGATCGGCGATCGTATTACCGCACTGGATCAGCAAGTGTCCGGCAGCGAGCAGTCGCGGGATCAGCTTCTTTTGCGCATTCCGAATCTGCCCCATGAATCCGTGGTCACGGGCAAGTCGGCCGACGACAATCCCGTGATCCGGGTTTGGGGTGAGCAGCCGCAGTTTGCCTTTAAGCCCAAGTCGCACCTCGAATTGTGCGAGCGGCTGAAGCTGGTGGATTTTGCCCGGGGCGCCAAGCTGGCCGGCAGCGGTTTCCTGCTTTACACCGATCGGGGGGCGCGACTCGAACGGGCGCTGATCCAATTTCTATTGGACCTGCATAGCACGCAACATGGTTATACCGAGGTTTCGCCGCCCTATCTGGTCAGCCGGGACTGCATGGTCGGTGTCGGCCAGTTTCCGAAGTTCATCGACCAGGCCTATGCCGTGCAGGAAGGCGAAGATGCGGGCACGCTCGGGAAACTCTATCTGGTGCCCACGGCCGAGGCGCCGGTGGCCAATATTCATCGCGATGAAATTCTTAAGGAAAACCAGCTTCCCTTGCGCTACTGCGCCTACAGTCCCTGTTTTCGGGCCGAAGCCGGCGCGGCCGGGGTCGGCACTCGGGGCATGATTCGCGTGCATCAGTTCGACAAGGTCGAGCTGATCCAGATCGTCAAACCTGAAACCAGCTATGACGAACTCGAGAAACTGGCAGGCCACGCCGAGACGGTGCTGCGATTACTGGGATTGTCCTATCGGGTGATCCTATTGTGCACCGGGGAGATGGGCTTCACCAGCGCCAAGACGTACGACATTGAGGTCTGGGCGCCGGGGCAGGGACAATACCTGGAGGTATCCAGTTGCTCCAACTGCGAGGATTACCAGGCTCGCCGCATGAATTTGCGATACAAAACCGAAGCCGGTGACAACCGTTTTCCTCACATCCTCAACGGCAGCGGCACCGCCTTGGCCCGGCTGTTTGTGGCGTTGCTGGAGCATTACCAGCAAGCCGATGGCAGCGTGGTTATTCCGGCGGCTCTGCAACCATACATGAAGGCCGATCGGATTGGCGTTTAAGCGAAGCGGAATTTCAGACGACGGGCTTGCGATCGATGAAGATTTTATTGGCATGCAGCGAGGTCTTCCCGTACTCGAAAACGGGAGGGCTGGCGGACATGGTCGGGGCTCTGGCCAAGGCCTTGGCCGCCGCCGGTCATCAGACGGGGGTGGTGACGCCTCTGTACCCCGGCATCCGGGAACGGTTTCCCAAGCTGCGCCAGCTCGACTGGCAAATGAAATTGCCCATGGGTTCGCTCTCCGTTTCGGCGGAGGTCTATGTTCTGCATCCGCAACCGAGGCTGACGTGCTATTTCATTCAGCAACCGCATTATTACGCGCGCAAAAGCCTCTACCAGACCAACGGTGAGGATTATCCGGACAACCCCGAGCGCTTTATCTTTTTGTCCAAGGCCGTCGCGCACCTGGCGCGTTATTTGCCCTGGCAGCCGGAATTGGTGCATGTGCACGACTGGCAGGTTGGATTGACACCGTTGTTGATCCGCCACCAAGAATGGCGCGAAGGCTGGGGCAGGGCGCCCAAGACCTGTTTGACGCTGCATAATCTGGCCTATCAAGGCGCCTGTCCCGCGGTTAATTACCAATTCACCAACCTGCCCTGGGATTATTTCCATATCGAAGGCGCGGAATTCTTCGGGCAATTGAACTTCGTGAAGGCGGGCATCAGTTTCGCCGATGAGATCACCACGGTCAGCCCGCGGTATGCCCGGGAAATCCAAACGGAGGAGTTCGGAGCCGGGCTGGATGGCCTGCTGCGCCGGCGTGAGGATGCCGTGATTGGCATTCTGAATGGCGTGGATTACACCGAATGGAACACCACGCACAATCCGAACCTGAAGCATCCCTACAACCTGCGAAATTTAACGGGCAAAACGGCCAATAAGAAAGAACTGCAGAAATATCTCGGCCTGCCCGTGTCGGCCAAGACACCGATGTTCGGCAACATTGGGCGGTTGGTCGAGCAGAAGGGGATCGACCTGCTGATCCCGGCGCTGGAGTCGGTGCTGACGGAGCCTATTCAGTTTGTGTCGTTGGGCGCCGGTCATTCGAAATTCGAGGCGGCCTTGAGCGACTTGGCGCGTCGGTTTCCCGACAAAGTGGCGGTGCGCCTTGGCTACGAGGAGGGTCTGCCGCATCAAATCGAGGCCGGTTGCGATTTCTATCTGATGCCATCGCGATTCGAACCGTGTGGACTTAACCAGCTTTACAGCCTCCACTATGGTACGATTCCCATTGTTCGAAGCGTAGGCGGGCTGGATGATTCGGTCATCGATTTGCGCGAAGATCCGATCCGGGCCAACGGAATCAAGTTTTCCGCCTACTCGGTTCCTGCCCTGGCGCAGGCAATTCGAAAAGCGTTGGTGCTGTTCGAAGTACCCACCTTGATGCATCACCTGCGGCAGAACGGCATGCAAGCCCAGTTTTCCTGGAAAGTCACCGCCGAAAAGTACCTGGCGGTTTACCAGAAAGTGCTGGATTCCTGAGGCAATAGCTTCCTGTGGCAAATCTCGCAACCATAACTCTCGGATTATTAACCACGGATCACACGGATAAACAGTGCGCTTCTCACATTTTTCCGCCGGACTGGGAGCGTCGGCATCTTGCCGGCGTGGACGGAGTCGAACACGCCGGCAAGATGCCGGCGCTCCCAGTGAGGAGACAAAGCAGTCCTGGTCCGCTCCGTTCGCAATGCGCTTCGAGGGCGGCATCCACGATGCTTTTGCTGAGCCTTCTGGCGCTGTTGGGTGCTTGCCAAAAAAAGCCCCCGGCTGACGCGACGCCGGTTGCCAACGCCCCGTCATCGCCTGGTTACACCGGCTCGGCCAGTTGCCGCGAATGCCACGAAAAGTTTTATCGCTTGTGGGCGCCCTCGCATCATGGGCTGGCCATGCAGCCCTACACGGCCGATCTGGCACGCACGAATCTCACCCCGCAGAAACTCGCCATCAAAATCGGCCCACGAACCTACCAGGCCGATCTTTTCAAAAGCGAGGTGGTCGAACGGGGGGCGCGTGGCGAGAAACGTTATTCCATGGTTCATGCCATGGGAGGGAAAAACGTGTTTTACTTTTTAACGCCCCTGGAGCGCGGCCGGTTGCAGGTGTTGCCGGTGGCCTACGATCTAAACCGCCAGGAATGGTTCGATACGACCGGCAGCGCCGTCCGGCATTTCGGCGGACCGGCCGACGAAGCCCTCGACTGGCGGGAACCGCCGCTGACCTTCAACACCGCGTGCTTCAGTTGCCACGTCAGCCAATTGGCCAAGAACTACGACCTTAAAAGCGACTCTTATCACACCACCTGGGCGG
>JADGRT010000383.1 GCA_017880715.1 Verrucomicrobiia bacterium
TGGTATTCCACTTCGCAAGCAGAACCATAGGCGGTATCCAGAAAGTCTTGAGCCTTCGCAAGCCCGCAAAACAACATTAATCTACCACGTTTCACGCCTTGGCGTAAATCTCATCGGCTCATTTTGCCGACTTCAACAATTTGGATCGGGCCTTCATTCTCTCCAACTGAGTCAGGGGATGACGCATCGTTTCACCAGTGTGACCAGCCGAATCGGCGGCTGATCGGCCAGTACACGAACGAGGATTTGCCAATGACCTTTTCCTGGGAAAAATCCCCCCAATAACGCGAATCGGCGCTGTTCATCGTGTTGTCGCCCATGACCAGATAATGTTTCGGTTGCACCGCGAACTCGGCCGTCTCATCCGGGAACAAGGGAATGTCGATGCCTGTATTGGATCGTCTGGCGGCCAGGCCGTTCACGTGGCCGAAATACTGGTATTCGCGCGGTTCTTTGCCGAAGGTATAGACATTTTCAAAATGCGGGGTCGAAGCGTCGAGCCGTTCGCCGTTGATGATGAGGTGTTGATCGTTGCCAATCCTCACGCGTTCGCCCCCGAGCGCTACCAGGCGTTTAATGTAATAAGTGTCTTGCTGCTGGATGCCCGGAATGCCACGCGTCTCGAAAATAACTATTTCGCCGCGTTTCGGCGGCCGGAAATTGTAGGTCATCCGATTCACGAACAGGTGATCGCCTGCCACCACTTTTAATTTGATGATGTCCTCGCCTTTCTGATAATGCCGCCCCAGCGGCGCGTCGGCATGGGCGAAAATCAGGTACTGTGACGGGATTCCCCGATTGGGCAAGGTGGCTGGCGGGAACCAGATGGTATGCCAGGTGTCGCCCACCAGAAACCGCTGTTTTTTAACAAACGGCAGCACCGTTTGCGGCATCTCGATTTGCCCCAGTTCGCCGTCCGTCTCGGCCACGATGTGGTAGTACGAAATGCCGCGGAACCACGAATCCACAAACCGGCCGAACCCGTTCGGAATCTCCCCGCCGGTTTTCCCCTTCAAATTCTCGGCGGTGATTCCGAACAGCGTCGGCTGCATGGATCCGGTCGGGATTTTCATCGGCTGCAAAAAGAACGTGCGAATGGCCAAGGCCACCGTCACCGCCACCAAAACGACCTCCACATTCTCGCGGATGCCCGCATGCGGGAACGGCTTCAACCAGCGCATGGCCGCTTCATCCAGTTCCTTCATGCGTTGGAGGATCGCCTCGCGGGCAGCGCCCGTGCGCAGCGCCCGGCGCAGTTCCTCGGCGGGTTTCTGGATGGCGTCGATGGCTTGCGGTGAAAGCAGGTCCTGCTGCGCTTTGAGCAGCTTCAGGATATGTTTGCGCAGCTCGCAGGCCTGCCGGACCGCGCGTGAGAGAAACCAGCGAAGAATCATAATTTATGCCTTTAGAACCTCGACAAAAGCCTCCTGCGGAATGTGCACGGTGCCTATGGATTTCATCCGTTTTTTGCCTTCCTTTTGTTTCTCCAACAGTTTGCGTTTGCGGCTGACGTCGCCGCCATAGCATTTGGCCGTGACATCCTTGCGGAAGGCCCGAACGGTTTCGCGAGCGATGATCTTGCCGCCAATCGCGGCCTGAATCGCGACCTGGAACTGTTGCGAGGGAATGACCTCTTTCAGTTTGGACGCCAGGGCGCGGCCGCGGGATTCCGCCTTATCGCGATGCACAATACACGAAAACGCATCCACCGGTTCCAGATTCACCAGCAGGTCCAGCTTGACCATGTCGGAAACCTGGTAGCCGTCGTGCTGGTAATCCATCGAACCATATCCGCGCGTGAGGCTTTTGATGCGGTCATGGAAATCAATGAGGATTTCATTCAGGGGAAGGCGGCAGGTCAGCATCACCCGGCGCGGGTCCAGGGTTTCCGTATGGGACACGGCGCCGCGCTTTTCCATGATCAGCGCCAGCATGTCACCGATGTACTCATTCGGACAAATCACGAACGCTTTCACCATCGGTTCCTCGATGGACTCGATGGTTCCGGCATCGGGCAACAGCACCGGATTGTCGATCTGAATCGTCTTTCCGCCCCGGGGGTTGATGCGGTAAATCACGCTGGGGTAGGTCGCGATGATGTCCAAGGCGTATTCACGGCGCAAACGCTCCTGAACGATCTCCAGGTGCAGCAACCCGAGAAACCCGCAACGAAAACCAAACCCCAAGGCGGCCGAACTCTCGGACTGAAAGGCGAAGGCGGGATCGTTCAATTGCAGCTTCGCCATGCTCATCTTCAGGTGCTCGTAATCGGTGGAGTTGATCGGATAAATCCCGCTGAACACCATGGGATGAATTTCCAGGAAACCAGGCAGCGGGGGTGACGGATGGCGCGGATCGGTCAGCGTATCCCCCATCTTCACATCCAACGGGCTTTTGATGTTGGCGGTGAAATAGCCGGTTTCGCCCACACACAATTTTTCCCGCACGTAAGGCTTGGGATTAAAGCTCCCCACCTCCTTGACTTCGACGGTTTTGCCCGAATGCAACAAACGCACGCTCATGCCGGCCTTCAACTCGCCATTGAAGACGCGCACCAGGTTCACCACCCCCTTGAAGGTGTGGAAATACGAATCAATGCCCAGCGCCTGCAACGACCGTTGGCCGGTCGGCTTGGGTGCCGGAATGCGATGCACGATTGCCTCCAGGATCTCGTCAATGCCAATGCCTTCCTTGGCGCTGGCCAGCACGGCCAAATCCGCCGGAATGGCCAGGATGTCCTCCAATTGCTGCCGGGTTTGTGCCACGTCGGCATGGGGGAGATCAATTTTGTTGATCACGGGAATGATCTCCAGGTTCTGCTTCACGGCCAGATGCAAATTAGCCACGGTTTGGGCTTCCACACCCTGGGAAGCGTCGATGATCAGCAAGGCGCCTTCGCACGCGCTCAAGCTGCGCGACACTTCATAGGTGAAATCGACGTGTCCGGGCGTATCGATCAGATTCAGTTCGTACGTCTCGCCGTTCTGGGCCTGGTAAAACATGGTGACCGGATGGGCTTTGATCGTAATCCCACGCTCCCGTTCCAGATCCATCGAGTCCAGCAACTGGTCCTTCATTTCCCGTTCGGTAATGGTGCCGGTCCGATACAACAGGCGGTCGGACAAAGTCGTTTTGCCATGATCAATGTGGGCAATAATGCAAAAATTTCTTATGTGCGCTATATCCATGAATAAAAATCAACCTGCTTCCCAAAGGCGTCTGCCTCGGCCACCGTTTCCCTGCCGGCGGCTCCGCGCTCCGGCGTCTCTACAGCCCAACAACCTACGAGTTTGCCAGGCTGATGGCAAGTGAACCTTTCGGGGCAAACAGGAATAACGATGCCAGGGGCGGGGCCAGAGGCTGCACCTTACGCGCATCTTGGCGACCTATGCCTGTAAAGCAGTCTTACCGGCCGGACGGCCATTGCCTGGTAGCGCAGGTTTCCAACCTGCTGTATCGCCGACTTCCAGTCGGCTGGGCGTGCGATTTAGGCAGCGCATCCACACTTTCAAGCGCGTCCGCCATGCGCGCGGCCAGCGGATTGGAAATCCGCGATACAGCAGACTGGAAGTCTGCGCTACGGCGC
>JADGRT010000384.1 GCA_017880715.1 Verrucomicrobiia bacterium
CCAGCGCCGCAACCCGTTGCTGCCCGATTTGCCGCCAGAAGCCGCCCATGCTGCAAACCAAAGCCCACGACCGAACGCGACAATACATGGTACGGCCGTACTTTTTATTGTCGCGTTGAAAACGGAATTTATCCAATAATCCTAAATCTGGCAACGGTGATAGCGACAATGGGCCGGACCTTCATACGCGCAATTGGCCGTTCCCGAACCCGAGCCACTTGTACGTCGTTAGTTCCTCAAGTCCCATCGGCCCCCGTGCGCCAATCTTGTCGGTGCTGATGCCAATCTCCGCGCCCATGCCGAACTCGCCGCCATCGGTAAACCGCGTCGAGGCATTCCAATAAACCGCCGCTGAATCCACTTCCGCCAAAAACTTGCGCGCGTGAGTCTCGTCAGAGGTTACGATGGTATCCGAGTGGGCCGAGCCATATTGGTTGATGTGCCCAATGGCTTCCGGAACCCCGTTGACCACCCGCACCGCCAAAATCAAATCCAAATATTCCGCGTACCAATCCTCTTCGGTCGCCGTCTTCAGGTTCGGCGCCTGGTCCTTTAGGATCGCCCGCGAGGCATCGTCCACGCGCAGTTCGACCTTTTTCTCCATCAACTGCCGGGCCACCGCGGGCAGGAATGTCGGCGCAATGGCCTGGTCCACCAGCAGGGTTTCCATGGCATTGCAGACACCGGGTCGCTGGGTCTTCGCGTTTAGTACGATCCCGGCGGCCATTTTAAGATCGGCCGCGCCATCCACATAAACGTGGCAGACGCCCTTGTAATGCTTGATCACAGGCACGCGCGAGCAGTCGGCCACGGCGCGGATCAATCCCTCGCCACCGCGCGGCATGCACAAATCCACATACTGCGTGAGCGAAAGCAGCTCCTTGATCGCCTCGCGATCGGTCGTGGGCACCAGTTGGATGGCGTGGAGCGGAAAGCGGGCGCAGCGCTGGGTGGCGGCCGCCAGCAGGACTTGCGCGATGGCCTGGTTGGAGTGGACGG
This sequence comes from Verrucomicrobiia bacterium, assembly GCA_017880715.1. GTDB lineage: Bacteria > Verrucomicrobiota > Verrucomicrobiia > Limisphaerales > UBA1319 > JADGRT01. The sequence goes on from JADGRT010000384.1 coordinate 1,000, forward strand.
CCTCCTTGCCGCCACGCAGAATCGTGGCATTGCCGGATTTGAAACAGAGGCCGGCCGCGTCAGCCGTTACGTTCGGACGCGATTCGTAAATGATCACCACCACCCCAATCGGGGTTGAAATCTTCTGTAGCTTCAAACCATTGGGCCGCGTGCGTTGGTCGAGGATGCGGCCAACCGGATCGGGCAGGGCCGCCACTTCGCGCAATCCCCTGGCCATGCCGGCCACGCGTTTATCGTCAAGTTTCAGACGATCGAGCATCGCCGCTGACAAACCGGCTTGAGCGCTGGCAGCCATGTCCTGGGCGTTGGCCTCTTGGACGACCTGGCGATGCATCTCCAGCGCGTCAGCCATGGCCAGCAGACAATCGTTTTTCTCCTGCGTGGTCAATTGGGCCAGGTCACGCGACGCGGCCTTGGCCTGCCGTCCCAACTGCGTCATCTGTTCCGTCAATGTCATAGCCGCATCCTGCCGCAACAAGGCCGATTCGGAAAGCCCCAAATGGTTAGATGGCCTTTTCCGTGATATTATCGTGCGCGCGCATACCAGGTCTGGTATCTGCTGAGCTGTGCCATGATAAAAAAGCGGCGGTCCATCATCCGGGAGTTCGCCCGGTCCAGGTTTAGCGGCCCGCTTCGTCTGGCTTCTCCTGGGGATCGGTTTCGTCACCTCCGTGCGCCCCGGAGTCTTTGACTTGAGTTTGTCGGCTTACCGACTAGTTTCCTTTTGATGCAGCGAGTTTTTCAGCATTTGGAGAAGCGCACGATAGGGTCGCGTCTGGCCGTCATTCTGGCCGTCGGGATATTCGTGGCCGGTTGTGGTCGCCAAGAACCGCCTCGCCCCGCCCCAGCGACGGCCAAACCAGCGGTCACGAACGCACCGATCGCCCCCCCGACAACGCCCCTGGTGGCACTGACTAATCCACCCGCGCCCACGGCTTCCAAGGCATACGAATTGAACGAGCCAGCAACGCCCGAAAGGGTGCAAACTAATGCACCCATGCCCGTGACGAATCCGTTGGCTCTAGCGGCCGCAACGGATCGCCGCCGGCGGGAGGCGGAGGCGACGGAAGCGATTGAATGGTACAACCGAGGGGTGCGTTACGCCAAAGGCGATGGCGTACCTCAGGATTATGCGGAAGCAGCCAAGTGGTTCCGCGCGGCGGCGGTTCGCGGCCATGAGGCGGCGCAGTTCAATCTGGCGGTTTTGCACGTCAACGGCCAGGGTGTCCCAGCGAATTCGATCGAAGCGGTGCATTGGTTTCAAAAAGCCGGCGAGCAGGGGAATGTGGACGCCCAATTCAACCTGGCGGTGATGTATGCGGCCGGGAAAAGCGTGGAACAAAATATGGCCGAGGCCGCGGTGTGGGCTGGCAAGGCGGCGGCGTTGGGACATCGCGAGGCGCAGTACAACCTGGCGGTCCTGTATGCCAGGGGCAATGGGGTAAAGCAGGACTTCAAAGAAGCGGCCCGCTGGTTCCGCAGCGCCGCCGAGCAGGGGCATTCGGCCGCGCAATCCAACCTGGGCGTGCTTTATGTGCAGGGCAAGGGATTGCCTCAGGATTTCGGCGAGGCGCGGAAATGGTTTGAGAAAGCGGCCGAGCAAGGCAATCCCACCGCGCAGTTCAACTTGGGAGTTTTTTACGCCAAAGGGCAGGGCGTGACGAAGGACTTGGCTGAAGCCTACAAGTGGTGCTGCCTGGCGGCTGAGCAGGGCGATCCCGAGGCCATCAACAATCGTGACAACCTCGCGTTAAACATGTCGCCGAAGGAGATTGCGGAAGGCATCCGGCGCGCCACGGCGGAAGCTGCCAAGTTAATGAGGGCAGCCACCAACGTTCCGGGAGCCCCATAATTCCAGTTTCGGAGGGGCGAGCTCCGGGAGCCCCATACTAATTGGGCGTCGGGTAACTCCGCCCTCCGAACATGGCATCGGGGCGACGCGTCTATCCCGGAATCTCCTCTGGAAATCCATCCAATCTTTCGCTTGCACTGTTTGGCAAGATGGGTACCCTTCGGTATGTTGTTTGGGGCGGGGTAGCCAAGTGGTAAGGCAGGGCTCTGCAAAAGCCTTATGCGTCGGTTCAATTCCGACCCTCGCCTCCATGCTTCATAAGTAACTTATTATAAGCAATATAGAGAGTACAAAAGGAAAATAAAAGGTGCAGTGCTAACGCCCAGTGCTAACACTTTTAAGGATGTCAGCATTGTTTAGGGGTGTTTTTTCTACCTGTTTTTCATAGAATTCTTGACTTGCTCGCCTCAAGAATCGCTCGATTTCAGACCCGGGAATCGGTTTTTTACGGAGCGCAGCCATTTCAGCAACCCACGTAGGACTCGCCTTCTAGCAATTCAGCGGCACCAGGAATGCACTCGTTTTTCCGGTTTCACCGTGAACCAAGCGAAGGCACTGCTGACCAACGCCGGGCAATTTGGTCTTCTGCCCTACATTGCCATTGGGTTTTTTGCGGGGTTGAGATCAGCCGAGTTGAGGCGATCCGAAGCAAGTGCAATCGATCTAAATAATCGTGTCGTTGTCGTCAGCGCTCTGGTCGCCAAGAAGCGTTCTCGGCGG
>JADGRT010000385.1 GCA_017880715.1 Verrucomicrobiia bacterium
AGTCGTGCTGGAGGACGCTAAGAACCAGAAGTGCACGCATTACGCCTGCCTGGGTGACGTGGTCGGCTACAACTCCAATCCCAAGGAATGCCTCGACATCGTTCGCAGCATGGCGATGCCTTGCGTGAAGGGCAACCACGATGAGTATTGTTCTAACGATGGCGACCTCGAGGGATTCAATCCCCATGCAGCGGAAGCGGTTAATTGGACGCGCAACCAAATCACGGAAGCCGATCGCAAATGGCTGCGGGAATTGAAATACATCCGGCTCGTAGCCAGCTTCTCGCTGGTGCATGCCACCCTGGATGGCCCGCAGCGTTGGGGCTATGTTTTCGACAAATTGGCGGCGGCCGCCAGCTTTACTTATCAGAATACCAGCGTCTGCTTTTTCGGTCATACTCATGTGCCGGTGGCTTTCATCCGCGATAGTGTCGTCCGCGGCGGCACTTATTCGAAATTTAAGATCGAGCCGGGCCGGAAATATTTCGTCAACGTGGGCAGCGTCGGCCAGCCCCGCGATGGCAATCCCAAGTCTTCCTATGTCATTTACGATCTGGATGAGGGATCCATCGAGTTGCGCCGGCTCGACTACGACATTGCCAAGACGCAGGAAAAAATTCGCGCCGTTGGCCTGCCCGAGCGGTTGGCCGAGCGCCTGGCTCACGGCAAGTAATCGAGGCGCTGGGACCGGGGGCCAGAGTCACCTGTGAAAATCCTCATCCTGAAGCCTAGTTCGCTCGGCGATGTGGTGCAGGCCTTGCCGGTGTTGCGGCTGCTGAAACGCCGGTTTTCCGAAAGCCAGGTTTACTGGTGGCTCTCCTCGGATTTGTTGTCCCTGTTGGAAGAAGATCCGCAGGTCGCGGGTGTTTTCTCCTTCGAACGGCGACGCTGGTCGGTTCCTTGGCGCTGGCCTGAATTGCTGGCCAGCGTGCGCCAAATGCGCGCTCAGGCATTCGATTGGGTTATCGATCTTCAGGGATTGGCCCGCAGCGGTTGGTTGGCTTGGTTCGTCAATGGCCGGCTGACCGTGGGCGTGGAGGATCCTCGTGAAGGGGCAGGCGCCTTTTACGATTTGGCGGTGCCGCGGTCTTCGCCTCAAACCCATGCCGTGGACTGGTACCTCAGTGTTTTGGTCCGATTGGGTGTGGATGTCTCGGGCGACTTCGAATGGCTCCCCGTCCGATCGAAAGCGGCGGCGGTCGTTCGGCAAAAATGGCCCGTGCTGAATCACCGGTGGATTGCCCTGCAGCCGGGCGCTCGATGGCTCAACAAACGCTGGCCGGTCGAGCATTTTATCGCGTTGGTGCAACGGCTGGCCCAGGATCTTCCCGATCACCGGTTCGCTCTCCTGGGATCGCGCTCCGATGCGGCGTTGACCGCCCCAATCGTGCGGGCCGCACCGGGACGATGCGTGGATTTAGCGGGCCAAACCACCTTGCCGGAGATGATCGAGTGGCTGCGCGCGGTCGAGGTGCTGATCACCAATGATACCGGTCCCATGCACGTGGCCGCAGCCTTGAATAAACCGGTGGTCGCCTTGTTCGGTCCCACCGATCCGCGACGCACGGGACCTTATGGCCAGATCGATCGCGTGCTGCGCCTGGATTTACCCTGTTCGCCCTGCCTCAGTTCGTCCTGCCGTCACCACCCCTTCATGGAATGTCTCGAAGCTCTCCAACCCGGTTTGGTGGGCGAACGGGTGCTCCAGCGGATGGGCAGGATGGAGCTTGCCCGGTCGGAATAATGACTTAAAGTTCGTTTACGATTATGAAATCCATGTGGCTCCTTTTGGGATGCTGGCTGGCCTCAGGCGCGTGCCTGCGGGCACAGGTGCGCGTCGAATTGACGATCGACCAGGAGCAATTCCTGCCTGGTGAACGCCTCCTCTTGCAGGTCAAAATCACCAATCAATCCGGAGAAACCTTGAAGCTGGGGAAAGAATCCGACTGGCTGAAGTTTGCGGTCGAAGCCTCCAGCGGCTTTGTGGTTAATAAATTGGGCGAAGTGCCGGTGACCGGCGAGTTTACGCTTGCCTCATCGGAAGTCGCCGTCAAACAGGTGGATCTGACTCCCTTCTTCGATTTATCCACGCCCGGACGCTACCGCGTCACCGCCAGCCTGAAGCTGCCCCAATGGAACCTCACCGTCGTCAGCCCCGCCAAGGCGTTCGACATTATCAACGGGACCGTGCTGTGGCAGCAGGATTTCGGGGTGCCGGGCTCGGTGTCGCCCACCCAGCAGTCGCCGGAAATTCGCCGCTACTCACTGCAGAAAGCGACTTTCCTTAAACATCTGCAACTGTATGTTCGAGTCTCCGATGCCACCGACAACCGCGTGTGCCGGGTTTTTGCCCTGGCCCCCATGGTGTCGTTCAGCCATCCTGAAACGCAGATCGACCGCGAAAGTCGTCTGCATGTGCTCAGCCAGACCGGAGCGCGTTCGTTTATTTATGCCATCGTTAGCCACGAAGGCGAACTGCTGGCGCGCCATACCTACGACTACACCAATACGCGCCCTAAATTAGTGGTCGGCGACGAAGGCAAAGTCATCGTGCGCGGCGGCACGCGACGTTCCACAGCGCAGGACTTGCCGAAACCCGTCGCCGATTCCAATGACACCCCGTCAAAACCCTGATTACGAAACCGTTTCAACGCTGGCTGCGGATATGAACGGTGTGCCCATCCGGTCCCTGATCGGCATCGGATGCTAAACCATCACGCCCGTCCCTTCAGGAACGCTGGCCTGCGAAGGGGTGGCGTCGGAGGCGGCCGGCATGGGTTGGAGTTGGAGGATTTTATCGGCCGCCGCCGCTAACGAAGGCACGATCATATCATGGTGTCCCGCTCCGTTCCAAGGGGCGCGAATGATGATGGACAGGCAACCGGTGTTGTGGGCCGCGTCGGCATCATACCATTTGTCGCTCACGACAAAGCTATGCGCCAGATCCAGGTGCCATTTGAAGGCGGCCTCCTTCAGCAGCCCAGCCTTGGGCTTGCGGCAGGGACACCGATCATCGGCGGAATGCGGACACACCAGGATGTCATCCAGATGAAATCGTTGTCGCAAGAGGTCGTGCATCCGCTCCAATTCCTGACGCGGCAGCAGGCCGCTGGATATTTCCGGTTGATTCGTGGTGGCGATGAGCAGGTAACCTGCCTGCTGGAGGCGCCGCAGAGGCTTCCAAGCATCCCCGTTAAGGTAAAAGTCCTCCGCCCGCAACGGACTGACTGGATGTTGTCGCTCCATCCGAACCAGATTCAGTATGCCATCCCGTTCCAGAAACACACCCGATTTCATGCCAGCTAACAAGCAGGAACCGAGCCGCGTTGCAGAATTGAGAAAATCGGCGATCCGGACTACATCGCGCTGCCGTTCTACGAGGCTGAATGGTTGCGCATCGACGTCAAGGAAGCGGAACCCGGTTCGCTTTATCCCAAGGTCCGCCTGATGGCTCATTCGTCGGTTGGTGGGCACGACAGGACTTGAACCTGCACGGATTGCTCCAAAGGATCCTAAGTCCTTCGCGTCTGCCATTCCGCCACGTGCCCGTAT
>JADGRT010000386.1 GCA_017880715.1 Verrucomicrobiia bacterium
GGCGTAGGACCGGGAGTTCGGTCGCGCCTTTTGGGCTTCGGACAACCTGTCCGTTAGGGCCGGCGGGCTTCGCGCTCCAGTACGCGCCCATAGTAGCCGCATCATGGCTTTCCCCGAATGTCCGGTTCCCTACCGCGGACGAAGCGGATGCCTGGCAAAAACCTATCCTTGCTGCAGCGCCAGCCACAATCCGCGGTAATATTTCATGAGCCGAACCGGATCCTTGCTTTCGGGAATTTCGGCCAGACAGAATCCCGTGAACCCGCTCTCCTTCATCCGCGCAAACAAGCGGCGGTACGGATATTTTTCGTTATACAGCTCGGTGATGTGCGCGACCATGATCTTGTTCTTGATCAGGTTGAAATTGGCGTCGAACCCTTCGCCGGACAGATCGCTGTCGTTGGAATTCCAGCAGGCGCCGACGTTTGGGTGATCGGCCACGTCGAGAATCCGTTTGATGTTCGGCACCAGCGATGTCTCGCTGCCGTGCACTTCCACGCGCACGCTAACCCCGTGGCTTTGGCCAAATTCGCCCACCTCACGCAACGAGCGGCCGATCTGTTCGAGCGTTTTCTCCTTGGGCACTTCCTTGGGCAGGCCGTTGGGCCGCACTTTAACCGCCGCCGCGCCCACCTCCTGCGCCAGGAGGATGTATGCCTTCGTCGCGTCGATGTCCTTGCGCAGCTTGGCCTGGTCCGGCGTGTGATAGTCGAAGATGCTCCCCAGGCTGACCAGCTTCACCGGCGAGTTTTGGAACTGCCGCTTCACCTCGGCGCGTTGAGCCGCATTCAAGCTGACCTCGACGCCATGCGCGTGAGTGGTGCGCAACTCGACCCCTTCAAACTTGGCGTCGGCGCAGTTCTTGAGGATCGTGGGAATGTCCCAGTCCTTGGCCAGGTTGTAAGTGACCAAGCCCAGGTGCATTTGGGAAGACACCCCCTCACGGGCGGGTTTCGGCGCGGTTTCCGCAGCCAGGGTCTCACGCGGATTCAAAGCGGCAGTTCCCAAGCCCAGCCCGGCCGCAGCCAGGAAATGTCGGCGATTCATGTTCATAAAGGTATTTTGGATTGTGGTTCGGAACGAAGCCTAAGCATTCCAGCCTGCCTCGCAATGGTAAAAATGACTCCATCGCCAGGGGGCGCAGGCTACGAGTGAACGGTTGGATTGGATTGCACAATGGACCCTTTGGAACCAGCCGACGCACGTGCGGCTGCCTTGGTTTCCGTCGGTTACCGTCGCTCCTTTTTTGCTGGATGGGCTGGAATGAACCGTCTAAGTTCCTCGCATGAAAGCCATACTCTGGTCCTCGGTCCTTTTCTTGGGCGCATTCGCAGCGCCCGCATCATTCGCGCAAACCGAACCGGCCAAGGAATTTCTGCCGCCGCTGCCAGCGGGCAAGGAGTGGAAACTCACCTGGCACGACGAGTTCGACGGGGCCACCCTGGACGAGACGAAGTGGAACCGGCTGGGAGACTCGAAACGCCGCGACGGATACTGGGTCAAGGAAGATGCCTACCTGAGCGGCAAGGGAACTCTGCTGCTTCGCACCAAGAAGGACGGCGACCGCTACACCTGCGGGGCCGTCAACACGCGGGACAAGTTCGAGCACGCCTTCGGCTATTATGTTGCGCGATGCCAGATGCCCGCCCAACCAGGACACTGGCCGGCCTTCTGGATGATGTGTGCCGGCGTGAGCAAAGTGGGCAACGGCGGTCGTGACGGAACCGAAATCGACATTGTGGAAATCCCCTGGCGTGACGGCAAAGTCACTTTCAACCTCCACTGGGACGGCTACGGCAAAGACCACCAGGCAGCCGGAACCAACACGACCCTCGTTTCGCTGATCGAAGGCTTCCACGATTATGCCCTGCTCTGGACGCCGGAGGAATACGTCTTCTACGTGGACGGCAAGGAGGTCTGGCGCACCAAGGCCGGAGGCGTGTCGCAGGTGCCGGAGTTTATCAAGCTGACGGAGGAAATCGGGAAGTGGGGCGGCGACATTACCAAAGCCCGACTGCCGGACTATTTCGAGGTCGATTACGTCCGGGTGTACGAGATGAGCAAGTGAGGGCATGGTCTGACAGCGGGCGAATTACGATGACGGCGCAACCCGGCACCTACGCGCTCGTGCGGGAGTTTCGCCAGCCCGGCCCGATGCGTATTGGCAGGGGCGGCGCCGACCCTACACGCATTCGAGTATTGCCAAAAACGCGCTTAACCTTTACCCATCTCAAGCAAGAAACGCCGGTCTATCAAACGCATGAACCAACACCTTTCCCGCCGTTCTTTTCTGAGTGACGCAATCGCGGTTGGCACCTGGTCCATGTTGCCCGGCTCGCTACTGGCAGCCGATGACAATCAGTCCCCAAACACCGCGCTTGATTTTCCTCTGGTCGATTTGCACGTCCACTTGGACAACTCCACCCTGGATCGAGTCCTGGAAGTTGCCGGGCAACGGGGCGTCAAGTTCGGGATTGTCGAACATGCGGGCACCAAAGAAAATCAGTACCCGGTCGTCCTGAGTAACGATGCCGAACTGAAAAGCTACCTGGCCCGGCTCGATGGTAAACCGGTTTATAAGGGGATTCAGGCCGAATGGCTCGACTGGAGGGGCTGCTTTTCTGCCGAGGTTTTAGGCCAGTTGGACTATGTCCTTTCCGATGCGATGACGATCCGAGGCCAGGACGGCAAGCGGGTCAAGATGTGGGAGCGGGGATATGAGATCGGGGACCAGCAGACTTTCATGGACCGTTATGTGGACTGGCATGTGGAAATCATGGCCACCGAACCGCTGGACATCTTTGCTAATCTGACCTGGTTGCCCTCGGCCTTGGTCGCGGAATACGACACGCTCTGGACCCCGGTTCGGATGGAAAAGGTGATTGGGGCGGCCATCAAGTATGGCGTCGCGCTGGAGATCAGTTCCAGTGTTAAGGCTCCGAAAATTCAGTTCCTTCAGATGGCCAAGACGGCGGGGGCGAAGTTTTCCTTGGGGTCCAACGGGCGTTATCCGAACATGGGCAAGTTGGACTATTCGTTAGCTATGGTCCGGTCCCTCGGTTTGAAAAAATCGGATATGTTTACGCCCGCACTTTCCGGGCAGAAGGCGGTGCAAAGACGGAAACTCTAATATATGTCCTCGCGCCGATCTCCACGGCTCAGGATGTGGTAAAGGGCACCTGCCGATTCGACTCGCAGCTTTCGTGGCATGGTCTATTTATCACTTCTATCCCCACGCCGGTCAACCCAGAAATGAACCCTGCTAGGGTTTGACCCCTAGTCGGCCAATCCAACGCAGCCCCCCACATCGATTGACGAGGAAATGCTAATAAACGCCTGGCAGAAACCCAAGCGAAACCGTCAAGAATTTTGGCGGGGTAGTGAAGGGGTAGTGGGCAAGTAATGGAGAATCGCGACGCCAGTGCGTCGGGGTGTGCTGGAGAGTCCCTGGCGACGACTGGAGGGTGACTTGGTGCTCGGGGAGGAGGGTTTTGCGCGCCAACGGGTAGGGCTGAGCTGCCGCTCAGCCCAAATATCAGGTCGGC
>JADGRT010000387.1 GCA_017880715.1 Verrucomicrobiia bacterium
GATCATGTACCGCCGGAAAGCGGCCAGTTTCGCGTAATCCAAAATGCCAATCTTGACCAGCACCAGCAGAATAACCGGCATTTCAAAACCCAACCCCATGCCCAGCATGAATTTGCATACGAAGCTAATGTATTGCTCGGCGGTCCATTGGTCCGCCCCAATCCCCAGCCATTCCGAATACTTGCGCGATGCCATCAAGGCTATGGGCAGCAAAACGAAATAACAGAAGGATACTCCCGCAGCAAACAATCCAATACCAATCCCCAACCCGCGAAACATGTAATGCTTCTCCTTCAGCTTCAAGGCGGGGAGAATGAACTGGCCGATAAAATAAAACAGCAGCGGCGACACCAACACGATGCCGCCGTAAATCGCCAATTGGAAAGCTACCATGAATCCGCCGGCCGGACTTAGGTTTAACAGGGCCACGGTGGGACGGGGGAGGAATCGGCCCGCGTCGTTGGTTATCGCCTGCAAAGCCAAAACCTGATTTGATCCCACCTCCACCGGCACCAATTGCATGAAGACATGCCGGTTGGTTCCTAAATCCAGGATGCCAAACCGGTTGGTTTCGAGATGAAGAGTTAGCCGATTGGTCCCAATTTGCAGGGTGAAGTATTGTGCCGATCCCATGTCCTGCCGACTGGCCCGTTCCAGCGGCCATTTGAGGATGGTCATGATCCGATCACCCGCCGCCAGACAGACGATCATGGCAATCGTAATTGCGCTGACACACTTGATCAGCGTCCAGCGAAGATCTTCAAGATGATCGAGAAAGGACTTTACAGCGCCCCCGCCGTCCTCTTCCTCCTCGATTTCAGGACGGATGTCGCCCGTCTCGTCGGCCATGGTGTAGTCCGCGGTCGAAGATAAACAGTTAAATCACCTTGGTTTCCGGACCCGTATGGGCCGCCGGCGCTGAGGACGTGTCGGGAGGATTGGCGGAAGCCGATTGCGTGGGTTCCGCGTAAGTCCTGGTTGGACTCCTTGGGGTTTCTTCCATGGCGTTGTGCAATTCGTCGGTAACCTCGCGGGTCGCCTTCTTGAATTCCTTAATCCCCTGTCCCAGCCCTTTGGCGAGCTCCGGCAACTTCTTGGCGCCAAACAAGACCAACACCACGACCAGAATCAAGACCATTTCCCATCCGCCGATAAAACTTGCCAGCATCAATTTCATAATCGTCTATTTTCAATCAAGCTAAGCCCTGCGCCTTAATTGTAAAGCGCCAAAATGAAATGCCTCCGCGAGGCCCATCTCACGGTTGCCGAACATGGGCAACCTTTGCACTTTTGGAGCGCGGACATTCTTGTCCGCCTCTTCGTTCTGGTCAACGCCAAGGCGGACAGGAATGTCCGCGCTCCCGGGTTGGCGCGATCGTTCGCAGCTATTTATTCTTTGGGAAGCAAACGGACAAATTCGCACCGGCGATTCTTCGACCATGCTGCGTCGTCATGGCCGGGGTCGGCCGGCTTGTCTTCGCCGTAACTGAGGGTGCGAACGCGTTCGGCGCCGACGCCCATGGCGGCCAATTTTTCTCGAGCCGCCAAAGCCCGGCGTTCACCCAGTGCCCGGTTGTACTCCTCGGTCCCCCGCTCGTCGCAATGACCCTCGATCAGGACGTAATCCTTCGGGTTCTTCTTCAAATAGTCGGCCACCGACTCGATCTTGGACATTTCTCCGGGTTTGATCGCCGACTTGTCGAAGTCGAAAAGGATAGTGTAGGCCTTGAAGGCTTCGCGATCCATCGCCCGGCCCTCGAACTCGCCCAACTCGCCCTGCTTAATCGACCCATCCGGATTGGCGGGAATCTGGGGGATCGTGGAATTACTACTGGGGTTGTCCCCCGGAATCCGATTACCCAAGTCGATCGGCGGAGCAATCGGACCGCCGCGAATCGCTGTGCTTTGCCCCTGGATGGGAGTGACCGGTTTCTGGGGATGTTTGCAGCCCGTGCCACCGAGTGCCAAAACCAAACCGAGGACGATCAGATTTGTAAAAATTAAATGTTTCATTTTTGCTTATGATGTTGCGGCAAAGCGTTACCTGGCCCAACTGGGCTGAGATACGCTTCCCGAAAGTTGGACGATATTCTTTACCTGTTTGGTGGGCACGTCAAGCAAAGAGAGTCCGCGCCGGCCACCCCCCAGTCGCCGGGCAAACACCACCGTCCGCGAATTCGGCGCCCAGGTCGGATCCTCGCCCGCCACTAACGTCTCCACTTGCCCGCCCTTGGCTGGCACCGTGGCCAGCTCGAATCCCGCACCCCGCGTCACGGTAAAAATAAGGGTCTTGCCATCCGGCGACCAATCGGGCTCGGTCACACTGCCCGCCCCCACGGTCGGCAGCCGCGTCATGGCGCCGCCGCCGGCCGGGACCGTGTACAACTCCGCCTTGCCCCGCAGCCGCGACACAAAACAGATCGTCCGGCTGTCCGGCGACCAGCACGGCGACGATTCATCCTCCTTGGTGTGCGTGAGCTGCCGCAGATTGCCGCCCTCCAGATCGCTCACATATACGTCCGGGCTGCCGCCCTTGCTCAGAATCATCGCCACCTGGCGGCCGTCCGGCGACACCGCCGCGCTGGTGTTCAAGCCCGTGTACCGCGCCACAATCTTGCGCTCGCCCGTGGTCAAATTATGAGAATAAATATCTGGATTATTAAGTTTATAAGATGTATAATATAATATTCGTTTGCCCGGCACCCAGGAGGGCGCCGCCACGATCGAGTGGTCCTGGGTCAGCGCGACTGGATTGTGGCCGTCGTAGTCGGCGAGGTAAATCTCGCTGCTCCCGCCGTTGACGACCTTGAACGCGATCTTGGTTTGGGCCACCCCCGGATGGTGCTGCAGCAACTGCACGATGTCGTCGGCCAGCGCGTGCGCCTGCGCCCGCAACGAACCGCCCGAGTAGGCCTTCGACAACAGCACCGCCTGGTTGATCCGGTCGGTCACCTTCCCCTGCACGCTGCCGTTGTTGCTGCCGCTGACCAGGATCGCGGTCTGTTCGGAGGCGACATTGGTGAAACCGGCAATCGTCAGGTCAAATTTTAAAACGCTGTCCACTTCGCCGCTGAACCCGCTGATGGAAATGGGCACGGGCCGCTCGGCCAGGCCCGCCGGGCGAATAATCACAAGGGTTTCGGGCTCCGCCCCGGTTGCGAGCATAGGCGAAACAGCGGACAGCACCCCCAGCGCTGCCAGTGCCAGGCGCAAGCGGATCGTGGGGGCGTGAAGGTTCAAGGCAAGTTTGGCTGAAAGAGTTAATAACATGTTCATCCGTTTCTTCGTTTGGCTTCTAGGTTATATTTAATCTCATAAATGCGCTCGCTGTCCTTTGCGCCTTCCGGAAACGGGGGCACCGTGCGCACGCGGAGCATGGCGCGTTCCACCGATTTATCGAGGACCCCATTGCCGGAACGTCGAACAATGCGCGCCACCACGGTTCCATCCCGGGAAATCACCACGCGCACTACCGTGGTCAGCGAGTCATCCGCGACCTCCGTGGGAGGATCGTACCACGCCTGGTCAAAAAGG
>JADGRT010000044.1 GCA_017880715.1 Verrucomicrobiia bacterium
GACGATGGCCCGCGTCCCGGCCTGCAACCGCACCCAGCGCGCGTTCACAACGCCCTCCCACCCGGCCGGTTCTTGGCGCCAGCGAAAAGCCTGGCCGGAAGCCAGGGTGGCCTCCAGGTTATAATCGCGAACGGCAAATTCGGTGCGGCCGGACATCAATGCAGATGGCGACATTCGAAGAGTTGAATCTGGCGCAATATCCGGCCGCGATAGGGAATGGGACGCACTCCCAAGTCGCGCACGGATTCGAACGCCTGCTGCAAACGGGCGGGCGGCCCTTCGATCGCATCCAACGACTCCACCTGCCTCACAAAAATGGCATGCTCGCCTTTCCGCCCGGAATAACCCGGCCAAAAATAAAACTGGTTCGCGGGTTGATCCGTTGACAGACAGTAAACCAGCGGATGATCGGGCACACCCGCCTTGGCCTCGGGAAGGTAAAAGGTGACCAACGACGTGATGCTGTAGTGATCGCCAATGATGAAAACCGGCTTCCCGTCGGCCAACAGTTCTTGCCGCGCCTGGCCAACCACCCGGGCGGTTTCCTCCCATGCGCGCGCGCGCCGCAGAGGATCCAATCGCGGCGGCAACGGACGTCCAAACGCCTTGCCAATCAGGTTGGTATCGTGCATGAACACCACCAGCACAGCTCCCAAACCCAGGCCCGCCTTCAACCATTGATTGACGCCCCGAGCGCCCGCCTGCCAGCGCGATTCCCAGTACAGGATCATCAAGGCAAATAATGGCAGAATGGCCGGTGCCACCCAGTTCGGCTGAACCCGCGCCCGCAAGGTGTAAATCCAATAAAACAAAAAAACCGGCGCCCCCATGCTAAAAAGATACACGTGAAAGGGAGATTTACGGTAAGGGCGCCAGAAGCCCGCCACGGCTCCTAACATCGCGAGGAAATAGACCGGATTCAGCAGCCCGAGCTGGGAACCGGTAAACTCGGCAAAAAACCTGCCGGTAAACTGCCACGGACTATCCAAGCCGCCGCGGCTCGCCAAATGCGTCACGGTAATCCAGCCGTGCTGGTGATTCCAAATCAACACCGGAATGGCGCATACCAAGACCACCGCCAGCGCCAGATAAGGGCCAGGCTGACGCAATTGGGCTCGGGCCGGTTTCCAGAGCAGGAAAAAGACGGCCCAGCACATGAGTTGCAATGGCATCGAATACTTGGTCAAAAAACCCATCCCCATCCAAAGCCCGGTCCAGAGCCAAGGCCGCGTCGAACCCGCTTGCACCGCCCGCCAGCCGGTGACCATGGCGGCCGACCAGAACAACACGGTGGGCGGATCGATGGTCATCAAAATTGATCCCACCGCCAGCAGCGGGGTTGTGGTCGCTACCAGCACCAGCAGCACGCCCGCGCGCGCGCCCGTTTCCTTGGCCAGGAATCTCAGCCAGATCAGGGAAGCGATGGCGCCGATCACCGGCGAAAGAAAGCGAATGCCAAAAGCCGTGTCACCCCACAGATGGGTGCTCAGGAATTGCAGGCAGGCAATCATGGGCGGTTTGCTGTAATAGGAAAGCGCCAGGTGCTTCGACCAGATCCATTGATAGGCCTCATCCTGGCTCAGTTCGATGGTGTCGCTGGCCAGGTAGAGCAGCCGGATCGCCAGCACGAGGGCAATCGCCACGTAGCCCAAGCGCAACCATTGAGCCTCGGGAAGCGTCGTGGAAAGACCCCCTGGAGCCATACTCACAGCCCATGAACCAGCCGTTGGTAGGACGGTGCTGCTGCGTCGCCCTGATTTTGGGGCTGAGCGGCAGCTCAGCCCTACCTGGTTCATGGGAAGAAGTCCGGCACCCGGCGTCCCGGCGGTTGCCGGATCTTCATCGCGGCAATCCTGGGAGGGACCTGGCGCGTCGATGCGCATCAAGGAGGGACATCGTTGCCAAAGCGCGGGCCACCAGGCCGATCCCAGCCCGCGCCAGAGGCGGTCCACGCTCCACACAACCGCGGCGGCTGAACCGGCCCCGAGCACGATGCCCGCCAGAACATCGCTCGGATAATGAACCCCGTCATAAATGCGGGAAAAGGAGACGAGGGCAGCCAACGGCAGCATGAATGCCAGGCTTCTCCGGTAATACACGAACAGGACCAGCGTGGCGGCAAACCAATTCGCCGCATGCGATGACGGCAGGCTGCCGCTCCCGCCTTGCCCGACCAAAAGCCGGACATTTTCGAGCGCTGCAAACGGTCTGGCTCGATGGATTGCCTCCTTCAACGTGTGGCAGACCACGCCGTCGGCAACCCCAATGGCCAAGGCGAGCAAAAGCAGGCATACCCTGCCCCTAGTCCCGCCCTTCCAGAGCAAACCCAGCGCCGCCAAAACCACCGCGGGCACGAAGAACGGGTTCCAGGCGAAGAAGGGCATTACCGCGTCGCAGAAGGAATTGCTGCCAGACTGGTTAATCCACCGGAAGACGGCAACGTCCAAGGTCTGTAACTCCTGCATGATCAATAAACCACCAGCGCTCGCACGGGAACGTCGGTTAATTGGTCGCGTCCCTTGAGAAAACCCAGCTCGATGAAGAAATCGACCTCGAGCACGTTGGCCTGGAATCGCCGCAGAAGCGCGACCGCCGCGACCGCGGTTCCGCCGGTTGCCAGCAGGTCGTCGATCAACACCACCCGGCTGCCGGGCTTGAGCGCGTCCACGTGCAACGCCAGGGTGTTGGAACCGTATTCGAGATCGTAGCTCTGTTCGAAGGTTCCGAATGGCAGTTTGCCTTTTTTGCGCACCGGCACGAAAGCCGCCCCCAGCTTGTACGCCGCCGCCGCCGCAAAAATGAAGCCGCGCGCGTCAATGCCTACCACCGCGTCCACCGAGCCGGACTCGAAATTGGCCGCCAGCAAATCCACGCAGCCGGCGAACAACCGCGCATCGCCCAAAACCGGGGTGATGTCCTTGAATTGGATGCCGGGCTTGGGAAAATCCGGAATATTGCGAATGGCACCCGTCAATTCGGCGATCGTTACCTTCGTGCTCATAAAAATCTCGCTTAATATTTTACCGCTTCCAGTTTCTGGATCATTTTGCGCAGCTTGGCCAGCGCAATGTTCTGTATCTGGCGAACCCGCTCGCGGGTCACCCCAAAGCGTTCCCCGACTTCCTCGAGCGTCTTCTCCGATCCCCCGTCCAGACCGAAGCGATAGCGCAGAATCGTCGCCTCCCGCGGGTCCAGCGTTTTGACCATCTCCTGGAGCATCTTGGTGACGGTTTTATCCTCGAGTTCCTGGTAGGGCGTGGCGGCGTTTTCGTCCTGGACAATTTCGGAAAAATTGTTGGATTCGTCGTCGCCAATGGGCGCATCGAGGGAAGCCGGGCGAATCGCCGCCAGGCGCAACTGGGTCACCCGGGAGGCCGTCATGCCCAATTCCTCCGCCAATTCGTCATCGGTCGGCTCCCGCCCAAGCACCTCCTGCAGTTTGTGACTGACCCGGCGCATTTTGGAGATTTTATCGACCAAATGAACCGGCAACCGAATGGTTTTGGACTGGTTAGCCAACGCTCGTTTGATCGATTGCTTGATCCACCAGGCGCCGTAAGTGGAGAGCTTGCCGCCCTTGGCCGGATCGAAACGCTCCACGGCCTTCATCAGCCCGATGTTGCCCTCGCTGATCAGATCCAGCAACGGCAGGCCAAGCCCCTCGTAATCGTGAGCAATTTTGACAACCAACCGCAGGTTGGCCTTGATCATCTGCTCGCGCGCCTTTTTGTCGCCCTTCTTGATGCGGGCGGCCAATTCGATTTCCTCGGCGGGCGTCAACAGCTTCACCTGCCCAATCTCCCGCAGATAGAGTTTGATCGCGGTATCGCCGTCGTACGATGACCGCTCCCGCGCTTCCGGGACCGCCAGCGAGAGGGGCGGCTCGACGGCGGCAACCGGCTCCGGCAGCAATACCTTTCGAGGAGGCGATGCGGGTTTGGGTGGAAGCGAAACGGCCAATCCTCTCCTGCCTCTGGCTGGGGCCAAAGCGCGGGGCGGTGGCAGAGTCTTGGACGACCGTTTTTTGAGTCTTTTCGTCGCCGACATATATTGCCGACTACACTTAGGGTAAACAGTTTTTTGAGCAAGAAAATTTTACGCTCGGGCGCGGATTTTTCACGTCGCGTGTTACCGGCTGGAAAAGGCCAGCCACCCGGATCCCAGAAAAGCCAATTCAGAATTCCGCTCACGCATCGCCAGAAGCGCATCTGCCGCCGGGTAGCGCAGGTTTCCAACCTGCTGTATCGCCGACTTCCAGTCGGCAGGCTGTCCGCAGCGCCCGGCGCAGGCGAGGACGCCCGAGCGCCGCTGCTGGCACCCGAGGGATTGCGCACCGGGCGGCTTTGGTCTAGTCTGCTCGCATGAATCTTTTGAAGCTGCTTGGGACTGTGCTGGCCATCCTGTCCTTAAACCGGGCGATCTTGGCCGCCACGCCCTCCCCCGCCCAAGCCGATCCCGAAGCCTGGGTTTTAGCCCGGAAGCATGCGGCGGTGCATCGTTTCAGCACTTTGTTCACCGCCCAAAACGTGCGCGATCTCCTCGCCACGGACCCAGCCATCGACCGCGCCATCCAATGGTGTCAGCAGACCGCGGTCACCCATGTCTATCTCGAATCGTTTCGGGGCGGTTACCAGGTGGAGCGTCAGGCGCTGGAGCACGCGCGGCAGCGCTTTCGGGACGCGGGTTTCCTGGTATCCGGTTGCATCACCACGACGCGCGTGGGCAAACCGTCCACGGGCTGGAAGGGCGAGATTTCCTGCTACACCGACCTGCCTACGCAGAAACGGCTCCAGGAGGTGTTCGAATTCGCGTCCGCGCTGTTCGATGAAATCATGATCGACGATTTTTGGTTCACCGACTGCGCCTGCGCAGAGTGCGACACGGCCCGCCAGTCCCAAACCGTGAGCATCGGCGACCACCGTTATTCCGTCGCCGGCCAGACCTGGGAGGATTACCGCTGCGAACTGATGGTCCGTTTGTCCCGCGAGCGGATTTTGGAACCCGCGCGGCGGATTAATCCTCGAGTCAAAATCATCATCAAGTACCCGCAATGGTACGATCGTTTCCCGGAGCGAGGTTATGAAGTTATTCGCGAAACCGCCGACTTCGACCGCATCTGGGTGGGCACCGAGACGCGCGACTACGAGGATCCTCGATGGGGCGGCACGGTGCCCTACGAAGGCTATTTCATCATGCGTTGGCTGGGCGGCCTGGGCGGGGCCAAATGTGGCGGCGGCTGGTATGACTGGCTGGGCACCACCGAAGCCACGTACCTGGAGCAGGCGCGGCAGACCGTCCTGGCGGGCGCCCGAGAATCCCTGCTGTTCTGTTATGGTGGATTGCAGCGGGACACGGGGCCGAAGAACATCGCAGCCCTGCGGGGATGCCTGCCGGAATTGTTTGCCACCGCGCAAGCGGTCGCGCAACGCCAGGCCATCGGCATCGCCGCCTACAAGCCCGCGAACAGCCACCCCGAAACCGAGGCCAGGGTTTTCGATTTTGTCGGCATGTTGGGCCTGCCGCTGCTGCCTTGCCACCAATTCCCCTCGAACGCGCCCGCGGCCTTTTTCTCGATCCATGCCTGGAAAGATCCCGATCTGACGGCAAAATTATCGGCGTTCATCGCCTCGGGCAAACCGGTTTTATTGACGGACGCGTTGGCGGAACGGCTGGGAAATCGGATCGGGCGCGAGGCGGCCAACGTTCGCATTTTGCCGGTTAAGGGCGATCCCAAATTGCTGTTGCGGCTTTCCCCGGACGAACTAGATGCCATACGGGTTCCGTTGTTGAAGCCGTTGGGCGTCACCTTTCGCGCGCCCAACCAGGTGGGGCTTTACCTGTTTCAGGATGGCAGTTGGGTGGTGGAGAATTTCAACCAGGTTCCGGTCGAAGCAACCTTGCGGGAGCAAGCGATTTCTTTGCCAGCGCGAGGCTGGAAGTTCGAGTGGCGGCCGTGAACAGGAACCGCGCCAGTCGGAGCGAATTCAACTTTTTTCACTTTTTAGCTTGCGGATTTCCGGCTTCGGTCGATAGTTCCACTGTTATAAGAAACGGCGCTGGCAAGCGCCAGTCGCTCTTTGAGAGTTGAATTTGATTTGGACTTTAACCCTGCTCTGTTCGTGTTTAGAAACTAAGTCCTTGAACCGTAGTCTCAATAGCACGGAGTCCTAACTATAGGCGGTTACTGACATGCCTTCACTGGACGTCAAGCCCCGCCGGGTGGATTCCACTTGTTTCATGATAGTTCAAAGGAACTGTTTACCCACGGCAATGGCGGGGTTATTTTTTATTTAAGCCGCTCTCCCCGCATGCTACCTTGCCGCCATGTCGAGCGATGACTTGTTCGCCCAGCAACCCTCGTCCACGGCTCCGCCCGAGACACCCGAAGGCCGTGCGCCAGGGCGTTTTTCCCCGCTGGCCGCCCGCATGCGTCCGCGAACGCTCGACGAATTCGCCGGGCAAGAGCACATCCTTGCGCCCGGCCAGCTCCTGCGCCGGGCCATCGAGGCCGATCGCATTCAGTCGCTGATTTTTTACGGTCCGCCCGGCACGGGCAAAACGTCGCTGGCGCAAATCATTGCCCGCCAAACTCAAAGCAAATTCGAACGTCTAAGCGGGGTGGAATCCAACGTGGCCGACATGCGCCGGGTGCTCGCCACCGCCACCAACCGCCTCGCCAATACCGGGCTTCCCACGATCCTGTTTATCGACGAAATCCACCGCTTTAACAAGGCGCAACAGGATGTGCTGCTGCCGGATGTGGAGTCGGGAGTGGTTCGTCTGATTGGCGCGACCACGCATAATCCGTTTTTCTTCGTCAATTCCCCGCTGGTGTCCCGCTCCCAAATCTTCGAGCTTCAACCGCTGACCGAGGCATCCCTGCTGGAGTTGCTGCGACGCGCCCTGGCCGACCCCGAACGTGGTTTGGGCGGCCGGCGCATTCAGGCCGACGAAGCCGCCTTGCAACACCTGGCTCGCATTGCCGACGGCGACGCCCGCAAGGCCTTGAATTCCCTGGAAATCGCCGCGTTGACCACCCCTCCCGGCGGCGATGGCTCGATCCACATCGACTTGTCCGTAGCCGAACAAAGTATCCAGCGCAAGGCCATTGTGTACGACGCCGACGGCGACGCCCACCACGACACGATTTCCGCGTACATCAAATCCATGCGCGGCAGCGATCCCGATGCCGCCCTTTACTGGCTGGCCAAAATGATCCACGCCGGCGAAGATCCGCGGTTTATCGCCCGCCGCATGATCATTTGCGCCGCCGAGGACATTGGCCTGGCCGATCCCATGGCTCTGGTGCTGGCCAACGCCGCGCTTTCAGCCGCGGAATTTGTCGGCTGGCCCGAGGCGCGCATTCCTCTGGCAGAGGCCACGCTTTACCTGGCTTGCGCCCATAAGAGCAACAGCGCCATTTTGGCGGTGGATGCGGCTCTCAACGATGTGCGGTCGGGACGCACGCTTCCGGTTCCCAGCCCCTTGCGCGCGGCGAATTATTCGGGCGCGGAACGGCTGGGACACGGCCAGGGTTATCAATATGCCCACGAACACCCGGAGCATTTCGTCGCCCAGGATTACCTGGGGGCGATCAAACATTATTACCAGCCCACCGACCAGGGGACGGAAAAGAAACTTAAGGAACGGTTGGAGCGATGGCGCGCCGCCCTGGATCAGGCCAAATCCCCTCCTCCGCGCACCTCTGAGTGATGATTGATTCCATCAGCCCGATCAAGGCCCGGCTGCGCTCCGATCTGCGCCGGCTCCTGAAGCAAATCGGACCTGAGGAACGCACCGAAGCGTCCCGTCGCCTTTGCCTCCGTTTGCCGCAAACGGACGTGTGGTTGAAAGCCGGCCGCATCTTTCTGTTCGCACCTATAGTGACGGAACCGGATATCTGGCCGCTGGCCGAGCTGGCGATCGCTCAGCATAAGGTGGTTGCCCTGCCCAGGTTTAAATCGAGCGAACCGGGTTACGAAGCCGCCCGCATCGACAATGTGCGGCATGATTTGGCACTCGGGCACGGTGGCATTCGAGAGCCGGCTCCGGCCTGTCGGGCCTGGCCCTTAAATGAACTGGACTTGGTGCTGGTACCTGCGTTAGGTTTAGACCCGGGCGGCCACCGACTGGGTCGTGGCAAGGGTTACTATGACCGGCTGCTCGCGGCTACGAGCGGCGTGAAATGTGGGATCGTCTTCGATTCACAGGTTCTACCGGCAATTCCCGCCGCGCCGCACGATATAAAATTGGATTGCATCTTGACGCCGACGCGATGGTTTGTTTGCTGACCACGGCCGGTCTGGAAATGACATTTTTAGCAAATATTATCTGGGGAGGCATTGCCTTCCTGGCGGGTGGTTTATTGGGATACTGGCTTTTCCGATGGCAGGAACGGCAGCGCCAGCAGGCCCTCCAACTGGAGAAAAAGAGCATACTGGACAATGCCCGCCGGGAAACCGAGGCCATGGTTCGTGAAGCTCGCATCGCCGCGGCTGAGGATCTGCAACGGCAGCGGCAGGAAACCGAAAAGGTCATCGCCGCCCGGCGCCAGGAAATCAACGGCCTCGAACAACGCCTCACGCAGCGAGACACGCTGATCAACCGTCAATTGGAGGGCCTGGTCCAGCAAGAACAAACCCTCCGCGAACAAAACGCCGCTTTGAAACAGCGCGAAACCTCGCTAAACACCCAGGCTGAAGAGGTGGAACGACATAAAGCCCATTGGCGGCACCGCCTGCTGGACCTTGCCCATTTCACCGAGGCCGAAGCCCGCGCCCAGGTGCTCAAGGAAGTCGAACAATCCACCCTCAAGGACGCCGCCGATCTGGTGCGCCATATCCTGGATACGGCGCGATCGACGTCCGAGGACCAGGCCCGCCGAATCGTCAGCATGGCTATCCAACGCTATGCGGGAGAACATTCCTTCGAAACCACCACCGCCGCCATCAATCTTCCCAACGAGGAAATCAAAGGCCGCATCATCGGCCGCGAAGGCCGCAACATCCGCGCCTTCGAAGCCGCCACGGGAGTGACCGTGCTCATCGATGACACCCCGAACGCCGTCGTGTTGTCATCGTTCGATCCCGTGCGACGCGAGATTGCCCGCGAAGCCATGCAGCGTCTGATCCTGGACGGACGGATTCATCCGACCCGCATCGAGGAAGTCACCGCCAAAGTCTCCCAGGAAATCGACGAAACGATCGGCAAAGCCGGCGAGGAAGCCGTTTTCAAGGTGGGTCTGCCCCCGTTGCACCCGGAAATCGTCCGGCTCTTGGGCCGCCTGAAATACCGTCATAGCTTTTCCCAAAATATCCTGGACCACTCCCTGGAAGTCGCCTTCCTCGCCGCCACCATGGCCGGCGAATTGGGATTAGACATCATGACTGCCAAACGGGCCGGCTTGTTGCACGACATCGGGAAAGCCGTTAATCACGAAGTCGAGGGCGCTCATGCCATCATCGGCGCCGACCTCGTCAAGCGTTACGGCGAAAGCGATGAGGTCGTCAACAGCGTCGCTGCCCACCATCATGAAGTGCCTCCCACTTACACCCTGGCCGCCATTGTTAGCGCCGCTGACGCCATGAGCGCCTCCCGCCCCGGCGCCCGGTCCGAAACCATGGCCACCTATCTGAAACGCCTCGAGGGTTTGGAGAAAATTGGCATGGCGCAACCCGGCGTGGAAAAGTGTTACGCGGTGCAGGCAGGCCGCGAGTTGCGCGTGCTGGTGCAACCGGACCAGACCACGGAAGATCAGGCCTTTATGCTGGCCCGGCAATTGGCGCATCGCATTGAAGATGAGCTGCAGTACCCCGGACAAATCCGGATCACCGTCATTCGCGAAACCCGCTGCGTGGAATTCGCCAAATAAACGGACCATGAGCGAATCGGAAAAAAGCACGATGGCAGGCGATCTCCAAGATCAGAAGATCCAGGATTATCACTCCGCTCTGGGCATCACCCACACCCAAAAGATCACCCTCTCAGGCCTTCGCACCCAGTCCGGCTTCGAATTCAAGCAGATCGAGCTTTCGTACCAGACACTGGGCACGCTCTCGCCGTCCCGCGATAACGCCATTCTGATCTGCCACGCCCTTTCCGGCGATGCGCAGGTGGCCGGCCTCGACCCCCATACCCATCGGCCCGGCTGGTGGGATTACCACGTCGGCCCCGACAAAGCCATTGACACCGACCGTTTTTTTATCATTTCCTCCAATGTGTTGGGCGGGTGCGCCGGCTCCACCGGTCCGGCCTCCATCGACCCGGCGACCGGCAAACCTTACGCCACCTCGTTCCCGCCGGTCACTATCCGCGACATGGTGGCCGCCCAAATCAGACTCCTCGATCACCTGGGCATCTCGAAGCTCTTCGCGGTCACCGGCGGATCCATGGGCGGCATGCAGGCTTTGGTCTGGGCCGTCGATTATCCCGAACGCATCCACGCCTGCATCCCCATCGCCAGTTGCATGGCTCACAACGCCATGCAAATCGCCTTCAACGAGGTGGGACGCCAGGCGATCATCACCGACCCGAACTGGAAAAATGGACATTATGACCAGGCGCACCGGCCCGAACACGGCCTGGCCGTGGCCCGCATGGTGGGGCACGTCACCTACCTGAGCGAATTCTCCATGCAGAAAAAGTTTGGACGCAACCTGCAGCGCGCCGCCAAACCCGAAGATCTCTTTCCCGAATTCTTTTCCGTCGAGAGTTACCTGCAACATCAGGGCGAGAGCTTTGTCAAACGGTTCGATCCCAATTCCTACCTTTACATCACCAAGGCGCTGGACCGCTTCGATTTGCTGGAAAACCGGCCGATGTCGGAGGCCTTCCGCGGGGTTTCGGCGCGGTTCCTGGTCATCTCGTTCGAATCCGACTGGCTCTATTCCCCGGCGCAGTCGCGCGAGTTGGTGCGGGCGCTCAAGCGCTCCAACAACGCCGTCACCTACCTGAACCTGGAGACGCCTTACGGCCACGATTCGTTCCTGATTCACAATCCGGAATTTTCGCACGCCCTGAAAAGTTTTCTGACCAGCGAATATCGCAACTTGCGTTCGGCCCTGAAAAAGGCCACCCAACCCATCCGAGCGAACTCGAAATAATGTACCGGTTTCTCTACCAGCAAGTGAAGGCGTGGATTCCCGAGAAGTCCCGGGTCCTTGACCTCGGCACGGGCGACGGCGAATTCCTGGAGGAACTCATCAAAACCAAGCGCGCCCAGGGCGAGGGCGTGGAACAGGATCCGTCGCGGGTCACCCGCTGCATCGGCCGCGGTTTGGTGGTTCACCAGGGCGATATTCTCAACGGCCTGGACCAATACGGCGTCGGGGCGTTCGATTATGTGCTCATGCTGGGCACGTTTCAGGAGTTGAAAGATCCGGAAATCGTCCTGCGCGAATCCTTCCGCGTGGGCAAGCGCGTGATCATTTCCTATAGCAATTTCGCCCACTGGCGCGCCCGGCTGCAAATGATGTTCGAAGGTCGCACGCCCATGACCAAGGCCCTGCCCTCCCCCTGGTACCGCACCCCCAACCTGCATTTTTTCTCGGTGCTCGATTTCCAGGACTTCTGCCGCGCGGTGAAGGTCAAGGAGATCCAAAGCGCCTTCTTCAACAGCCAGGGCGCCGTCCGCCTCTGGCCCAACCTGCGCGGCGAACTGGCCCTCAGCCTCCTGGAACCCAACGGCATCCAGACCGCCGAGGATCCCGCCCCGTCGGCATAAGCCTAGCCAAAGATATTTGAAATATAGACCACGGATTGCACGGATTTACACGGATCAAAATGGGCTTGGAACTCCAGATCCCATCGAAGATGAGGAAGCCGCCCGGTGTGGGCACCGGGCCTAAAAAAACCGGGGTTCTTGTAGGCTTTGTGGCCCTTCATTATCCGTGTGATCCGTGTGATCCGTGGTTAAAAATCTGAGAGATGTTTTTGCGAGATTTGTCGCAGTAGAA
>JADGRT010000388.1 GCA_017880715.1 Verrucomicrobiia bacterium
CTTGATCAATCGCAACATAACTCAAATTCCTCTAACGTAAGCGGATCACTCGATAATACTTGGCCGGCGCCGGCTCGCCGGAAAGCGGCAGTGAGTCATGGTCTTCGGCCGCCAAGCGCGGGACATCCACATTCTCCCACACGTTGATATTGGTCGATTTTTGGACCTGGTAAATAAAGCCCCGCTCAGTATTCCACTGGAGACGCCATCCCTGCGAGGTGGATTCCAACTTGATTTTCAGAACGCTGTTCGAATCCACCGGATTGGTGCCCGCCAAAAACTCCTGCAAATTGGTCGCGCCATCGCCATCGCTGTCCACATTGGCGGCCGGCCACTTCGACGGGTCACTGCCCCAGTACTTGGCCTGCCAATCATCGGGCAAACCATCGTAATTGGCATCGTCACCCCAGGTTGCCGCCACCGCCGCATCTGACTTTAGCGAGCGACTGCCATCCTTCAGTTCGTACAGCAGGCGAACGGAATGCGTGCTGCCGGCCAACAGCGGCCCCAAGTTCACCAAAGTATTCGTCGTCACGACCGGCGTGGTCGCGTCATCCAGGTAAACCTCGTAATTCGCCACTTCCAAACCGGAAAGCGCCGGCCAAGTCACGCTCAACCGACTCTGGGGCAGGGCGGAAACGAAAGGCGGATCCGGTTGGACCAACGCCTTCGATGCCGAATACTGCCGGGCAAAAAGGTCGAAGCTCTCCAAGCCGCCGGTGAAACTGGTCCAGCAAACCAGAAATCTATTGGCCGCATCGGAGCCCACCGTCGCATGCATCTGCCGGCTCACGGTGGTGTTATTGATTAAAAACTCATCGCCTTCGGGAATGCCCGCAACCGTCAGGCTCCGGCCATAGACACCTTCCCAGGAACCGTCCTGGCCCATGCTGGTCCATACCATCAGCCCGCCCGATTGTCCCGGAGCCAATCGCGGCCCGTACTGGTCGCCGAAGGCCGTGGTGTTCACCCGAGTTGGCGCGCTGGCAGGGTTGCCCGCCGCATCGAAGGTCCGGCTGACGACTTCCCAGCCATTGGTGAAAAGGATCCCATTGGTTTCGACCATGCCAAAATTCTCGCTCCAGGCGGCCACAAAGCCGCCCTGAGGCAGGGACTTGATCGACGGATTGGCACAGACGTTGGTGCCGGCGTTTAATATGAATTCATCTCCCACTGGCGATGCATTGGCAGCGTAAATCCGCGCCCAGACATCCACCGCATATTGGGTTCCCCCGTTGTTATCGGCCCCTTTGGATCGTTCCGAAACCCAAGCCAACACGAACCGGCCCTGGTCCAAAGCGGCAACCGCCGGAGTGCGCTGATTCATGTCCGTCGTCTGGTTGACTTGGAATTCACTCCCCAACCTGGCTCCCACCGACGAGAACCTTTGGGCAAAGACGCCTTGCATATCGCCGTCCTGGCCGAAACTGGCCCAGGAAATCACCACGCTGCCATCGGGCAGGCTGGCCACGACGGGATTGATCTGCTGGCCGGCATAAGAACTGACCGCGACCTCACCGGCGACAAAAACATTCGCGGCCGTCATGAACCGGGCATAAACCTTGGGTAATTCCAACTTGCCTCCCTGCCAGACAAAAACCGCGCCGCCGTTTTGAAGCAACGCCACCTGCGGGTTTTCCTGGTCGCCAACGCCATTAACATTGACCCGAATCGCGCCGAGCGAAGGCGTCAAATTACTGTTCAACCGGCGAGCGCTGATGCCCAGCCCGTCGCCATCGGTGGCATTGTCCTGCCAAACCAGGAACCCGCCCGAGGGACCGATCGCCAGTTGGGGCTTGGTTTGGTCACCCGGCAGGCGTCCCACGATCGGATACTCGGCGCCCTGCGGCGCGATCGCCGACTGGCCCGCGGCCGGCCATGGCAGCAACCCCGAGAGCGCCGCCACGGCCATCCACTTTGAAATGTTCAACTTCAATGCCATAAACTGATCCCTTCTATCAAAGCACCGTGGTCCTGTCCACATCGCCAAAACCTGCAACCGCCTCATCGCTTCGACAAATTCATCCACGCCACTTAAAACAATTCCATCTGCCGTGATTCTTCTACCGCAGTCCCCGGCAAATTCTTGAATCCCCAGCCCGCATACAAATCCCTTAGTCGTGGCTCGTCCGACGGCTTGGCCCGGAGCTGATCCAGCGTGATTTCCACCCGCTGTTCCAGTTGCAACCGGATCAAATTCCGATTGCGTTTCATAATCTCGGCCGCCGCCCGCAACCGTTCCCTCAGCGATTCCGATTCAATCTCATTCAGCCGCTTTAAGATACACTCATACGAGCCAAAGCGCTGCAGCAAATCCGTCGCCGTTTTAACCCCCACCCCCGGCACCCCGGGGATGTTATCGACACGGTCGCCAATCAAACTCAGCCAATCGACTATCTGAGCAGGTTCCACGCCAGTCTTCTGGCGAACCTGTTCCGCCGTCCAGACCGTATCCGATTTGTCGTTGGGATTCAGCAGCCCAACCCACTCGGAAACCAACTGCATAAAATCTTTGTCCGCGCTGGCAATGACGACTCGGATCCTGGCTGCCGAGGCCCACATTGCCAGGGCGCCAATCCAATCGTCCGCTTCCACGCCCGACTCCCGCAAAGACACAATCCCACACGCCCCGAGCCAGGCTTCCATGCCCGGCATTTGCCGTTCCAGGCTCTCGGGCATCGGCGGCCTCTGGGCTTTGTATTCAGGCAAAGCGGCCAATCGCGCGGCCGATAAACCGGCATCCCACACCACCGCCAGATAATCCGGCTTCAGCCCCGACTGCAATTTGCCCAGCATCTTGACGAACCCCCAAATAGCATTCGTGGGCTCGCCCCCGGGCGATGTCAACCGCGGGATGGCATGAAAGGCCCGGTACGCCATCGCATGACCATCCACCAGCAACAGCACCGGCCCGCCCGCACCCGCATTCCCTGCCACCGGTTGCCCGTCGCTGCCTGCCATGACGGCTATCTGACCGGTTTTTGGATCTGGGGCGGAATGGTATTCGGATCATACGGAAGATTGTCTTCCGTATGCACCCGGTTACCTGCCGGATCGATGATGGTTGGCGTCACAAATATGACCAAGTTCTTCTTGGCCGTTGAATTCTGCTCGCTGCGGAATAAACGCCCGATCAGAGGGATGTCACCCAAAATCGGAACTTTGTCGCGCTGGCGCCGCACGCTGTCGGAAATCAAACCACCCAAAACGATCGTCTGACCATCCCACACGATGGCACTGGTGGTGATCTGCCGGACCTGGAACCGCGGCAAAGGCACCGGCGAACGAATCGTGCCCTGCTGAGCCTGCAAGGAGGCCTCAAAACTCACCACCTCACCACCGAGATCTGAATTGCCATACCCCAGGAAATCCACGATCGACGGGATCAGCGTCATCTGGATGGTATATTCATCCGCTGAAACGCTGGGGATCACGTCCAAGGTGGGACCGGTCGGCATGGAGATGGTGCTCGGCTGCAGACCCTGCT
>JADGRT010000389.1 GCA_017880715.1 Verrucomicrobiia bacterium
TGAGGCCTATAGGCGCCCCGCTTGCCCGAGGGTCTGGCGCAACACGTCCAGATAATTTCGCGACACGGGTCCGATTTGCATGTGGCGAGTGGACCGTTCCAGCCGGTTGATGTAGGCTTCAAACTCTGCCTGGCTCAGCGGACGCATCGCCAATAACAGGGCGCAAACCTGCCATAGGGCATCATGCAGAAATCCCAGGCTGCGGCCATCCGGCCGGCGGCGCAGGGTCGAGTAAATCTCTTCCATTTGCTGATCCGTCGGATCGCCCAGAGCCTTGCACAGTTTCACCAGGGGCATTTCAATGAAACTGAAAATCGGGGTGTGTTCGTCGTCCGGCGTATCTCCGAGAACCGGCGCCGGGTGGTTGCCTCGAAACAATTCCGTCAGTTTGGGCGCCTGCCAGCCGCAGAAAACCTTATCGTCGTTAAGCCAAACCTGATGCCGGTCCTGGATGGGCAGCAAACGGTCTTTTTCCAGTGGGAAGCCAACATTCACCCTGCTGGGATCCAAGCCCTTGCTCTTGAGGGCTTCCCGCAACGAGGGCAAATACTCTTCCTCCTTGAAAAAATAGATGCGCTTACCATCCTCCATTTTGAACGTATCAAACCAATTCATAAAATCATCGCAAGGCGGCCAGCGTCCGGCGGGCCGCCTGTTTCACCGCCCGCACCAACTCGGGCGGCTTGACCGGCGCCGCCTCGCCGCCCCAGCCCAGAATCCAGCGCTGGATTTCGGCCAGGCTGGAGAGGGTTAAGCGCAGTTCCAGTCCGCCGGATTTCAAGGGGCGCAATTGTTGGGAGGGATGCCACTTTTTCTCGCGGATGTAATCGGCCGCGCGGGCGCTGAAACGAATGACCACGGCATGCTGTCCTGCTCCGGACAATACGCTAAAGCTGTCCTTCAAACGGTTATCCAGGGAAAACTTCTTAGGCCGTTCGAAGGTCTTTCCCGTCAGTTGCACCGCGGTCATGCGTGCGGGTGCGAAGGTGCGAATGTCGTGGCGCAGATGGCAATAGGCGAACAAAAACCATTCGCCGTTGATGTTGGCCAGGTGGTAGGGATCCACCACGCGCGCTTCGCCTTCGGAGCGGCCGGGTTTGCGATAGATCAAGCGGAGTTGCAGGCGGCGCGCGGTGGCCCGGGCCAGGAGGTCGAAAACCTCCAGGTTCAGGAGCGGCTCGGCGCTGGTGCGGAAGGAGATGGTCTGGTTCCAGTCCGCCAGGTTCAGGGAGACGGTATCGGGCAGCGCCGCCGCCATTTTCTGAAACGCGCTGACCAGGGGTTTTTCGAAAGGGGTGCCGCGGTACTGTTGCAGGGCCTTCTCGGCCACGAGCAGGGCGAACAATTCGCCCTCGGTGATCTGCAGCGTGGGAAACGCGTTGACGTCCTCGGTGTAATAGTAACCGAAGCGCTGTGAGTCGTAAGCCAGCGGCAAACCCATCCGGTCGCGCAGGAAGTCCAGATCGCGCTGGGCGGTCTTGGAACTGACCTCCAGGGATTCGGCCAACGTGGACGCGTTGGGATAATCGCCCGCTTGGATGGCTTGATGAATTTGCAACATCCGCTCCATGGGCGGACGCGAGTGTCTGGACGCGACGCTGGGTTGGATCGGCGGTTTCATGATCCCAGGGGTGGCCGCGATCCGGTCGCGCGCCCTATTTCCTGGCGGTTTTTAGCACATCGCCACGGAAGGCAGCTGGCCGGCTGCTACAGCAGTTTCGCCAGCAACTCATCGTTGGTCTTGTGCTTCTTGAGCGCACCGATGAGCGTTTCCATCGCCTCGACCGGGTTAAGGTCCACCATCATGCGCCGCAGCTTGCGGATGGCTTCGATATTTTTGGCGGGAAAGAGCTTTTCCTCCTTGCGGGTGCCGCTGCGGGGAATGTCGATGGCGGGAAAGAGACGCCGGTCGGACAGTTTGCGGTCGAGGATGAGTTCCATGTTGCCGGTGCCTTTGAACTCCTGGAAAATAAGCTCGTCCATGCGCGATCCGGTTTCCACCAAGGCGGTGGCGAGAATGGTCAACGAACCGCCGTTTTCGATCTTGCGGGCCGAGGCAAACATCTTGCGCGGGATTTCGAGCGCTCGGGCGTCCACGCCGCCGGTCATGGTGCGGCCGCTGCCGCCATGCACGCTGTTGTAGGCGCGGGCCACGCGCGTGAGCGAATCCAGCAGCACGAACACATCCTTGCCGCACTCCACCATGCGCCGGCAGCGTTCGATCATGAAACGGGACAACCGCACGTGCGTCTCCAGATCCTGGTCGTTCGACGAGGCCACCACGTCGGCCTTGACCGAACGCTGAAAGTCCGTGACTTCCTCGGGCCGTTCATCGATGAGCAGCACCATGACATAAACTTCGGGGTGATTGGCCACCACGGCATTGGCGATCTGCTTGAGAATCGTCGTCTTGCCTGTGCGGGGCGGGGCGACAATCAGACCGCGAGTTCCCTTCCCCAGCGGGGTTACCAGATCAATGATCCGGGTTTCGATCAGGTCGTGCGTGGTTTCCAGCTTAAATTTCTCGATCGGATCGATGGTGGTCAGGTTCTCGAAACGCACGGCCTTGGTGTAATCCCCGAACGGCATATCGTTAACCGTTCGCACCTCCTTTAACTGCGGGCTGTTGCCGCGGTGAGGCGGTTGCAGGGCGCCGGCCACCAGGCAGCCTTCGCGCAGGAAATTCCGCTTGATGGTGTCCGGTGTAACAAAGATATCGGTGGGTTTGGGCGCAAAGCAGTTCTCCGGCGAACGGAGAAACCCAAAGCCCTTTTCCGAGATTTCCAGATAACCCGAGCCAAAATCCGGAGTCGTACTCGTCGTCTTACTCATCATAGCGTGTTATTAACGATGTCCAAACGGATTCAGTCTCGGAGCCATACGCCCAAGACTTAAAAAGAACCTTGAACTTAAGTGGAACCGCCGCCCGGATAGTTAGAAAACTGATCAGTCAGAACAGTCGGTCAAACCTTTGCGCTATCTTTAAGGGCAAACCGCAACCAATGCAAATGATTTTTTCCAAATATTTTTCACCCCCATCGACCCACCATGGCGCTAGGTGCCAAGATAGCGCGCCAGCGTCGCCTTCAATTCCTCCAGTTTGACGGGTTTGGAGAGGTAATCGTCCAGGCCGGCGCCAGACATTTTTCGCGACCGCCCTGGAGGGCATCGGCGGTCATGGCGATGCTGCGAATCGACTGGCGGGTGAGGGTTGTGGAGCACCGGACACTCCGGAAGCGTGGGCTATAAACATGCCGCCCCGCCGGGGCTGGAGTTCGCGCACCACCCGCCGGGCGAAATCCTCGCCAGCCTCGGCAAGCTGGAGACGGAGATTCAGCAGGGTTTTTACAAGAAGGCCGAGTTGGAATTGCTGATTCTTGTGGTTCTCAGTTCAGGGAGGCAAGGGTTTGGATTCCAGGACCACCCGGAACCCAATATCCTCCCCGGTCAAGTTCATGGTGCCTTGAAAACGGTACGAG
>JADGRT010000002.1 GCA_017880715.1 Verrucomicrobiia bacterium
GGCTCGTCCTCGTCCTCGTCCCTCGTCCCTCGTCCCTCGTCCCTCGTCCCTCGTCCCTCGTCCCTCGTCCCTCGTCCTCGAAAAAACTGAATCGAGGACGAGGGACGAGGGACGAGGACGAGGACGAGCCGCGTTCCACCCTATTCGCCGTCCCAAGCTTGACCTGTCGGCGCTTCTCCATCATCGTGACACAACCTGTTTCGATGCCTTATGTCTCTGCCTGAACCTATCCTCGAGCAACTGCGAGCGATCGTGGGTCCCACCGAGGTGCTCACGGCGCGCGAAGATTTGATCGCCTATTCTTACGACGGCACGGCCACCCTGCAACAATTGCCCGCAGCGGTCGTGTTCCCCACGCGCACCGACCAGGTGTCGGCGTTGCTTAAACTGGCCCAGGAGGCGTCGATCCCTCTGGTAACGCGCGGATCTGGCACCGGTCTTAGCGGGGGCAGTCTGCCAACGCCCAACAGCCTGGTCCTCTGCCTGGCCAAAATGGACCGCATCCTCGAACTCGATCGCCAGAACCTGACCATTCGAGCCGAGGCGGGCGCGACGACCCAGGCGGTTTCCGACGCCGTCACCCCGGCGGGTCTGTTTTATCCGCCGGATCCGGGTTCCATGAAGATTTCCACCATCGGCGGCAACGTGGCTGAAAACTCCGGCGGCCTGCGCGGACTCAAATACGGAGTCACCCGCAATTATGTCATGGGCCTGGAAGTTGTCCTGCCCGGGGGCGAAGTCATGGGGCTGGGAAATAAATGCGTCAAGGATGTCGCCGGTTTTTCGCTCAAAGATCTGTTCGTGGGATCGGAGGGCATGCTGGGCGTCATCACCCAGGTGCTCTTGCGGTTGCTGCCCAAGCCGGCCGCTAAAAAAACCATGGTCGCCACCTTCCCGCAGATGGACCAGGCGGCGGAGACGGTGTCGGCCATCATTGCGGCCCAGATCATTCCCTGCACCCTGGAATTTCTGGATCGCACGACCATCCAGTGCGTGGAGGACTATGCGCATATTGGCCTGCCGCTCGATTGCGAAGCGCTGTTGTTGATGGAAACCGACGGCCATCCGGCGGTCGTCGCGGAAGAAGCGGCGCGGATGGAGCAGATTTGCCGCGCGCACCAGTGCCAGGAGGTCCGCGTGGCGAAGAACGAGGAGGAAGCCGTGCAACTGGCGGCGGCGCGGCGCACGGCCTTTTCCGCGCTGGCCCGGGTGGGGCCCACCACCATCCTCGAGGATGTCACGGTCCCGCGCAGCGAGCTGGCCCGGATCATCCGTTTCATCCAGGCGACGGCAAAAAAGTATAACTTGCGCGTCGGCGTGTTCGGTCACATGGGCGACGGCAACCTCCATCCGACCGTGCTGACCAACGAACGGAACCACGAGGAAATGGAACGCGTCGAAAAAGCCTTCCGCGAGATTTTCGAGGAAACCATCCGCCTGGGCGGCACTATCACCGGCGAACACGGCGTGGGCCTGGCCAAAAAGTCCATCCTGCCCCAAGCCCTGGGCCACGAGCCGATCCGCGTGATGCGGGAATTGAAAAAGGTCCTGGATCCAAAGGGAATTCTGAACCCGGGAAAGATGTTCGATTAGGCTCAATGGCGGTGCGGACCGCCCCCGCAGCAGGCGCCGGTGGAGCGCATCTGGCAGGCCGAGGCATCCGGACAGCAGGCGCCCCCATCCCCGCCGCTTTCGGCGGTGGCAGAAGCGAAGACGGACAGTTTTTTAGCCAGCTTGGTCGAGCCACAATGGGGGCAAGGGGTGCCCTTCCAGTGGGTCGATCGCACCAGCACTTCGCTGTCTTTCCGGCAGTTCGCGCAATGAAACTCGTATATCGGCATGGGGCATAAGTAACGCGGTTTAGGCCAAAGCTCAAGTGCTTTACGAACAAGAATGGACAGCCATGGACAGATTTATGTCGCATATGCAACATCTGCTTGTCCACCATGTCGGATGGGCCAAACCCCGGGCCGACAAGATGTCGGCGCTCCAGAAAAAACCAAGCTGGTGCACCGCCGGCCACCGGCTACGCTTTGGCTTTGCGGAAGGTTTTCTTGCGGGCTTTAGGCCGCGGGGCATCGCTCCACAGACCTTCGAGATCGTAGCGCTTGCGTTCCGCCGAACGCATCACGTGGACGAGAACGCTGCCGTAATCGAGCACCACCCACGAGGAGCCGGCCACCCCATCCCTGGCTTGCGGACGCACCTCGTAATCGGCCCGTAACCGATCATCGATCTCATCCACAATGGCCCGGAGGTGCGGGGTGCTGGTTCCGGTGGCGACGAGGAAATAATCGGCCACCGAGGTGAGTTTGCGCACGTCCAGAATGACGAGGTCTTCGGCTTTTTTGTTTTCCGCCACTTCCCGACAGAGCAGCGCGAGTTTTCTTGAATCCATTAGCGGCAACAGTGGCAGAGTCCCCCGACAAAATAAAGTTCAAAGATACAGCCCGCTTTGGCGGATGGCCTCGGCGACCGGGGCGGGCACCAATCCCTCGATGGGCAGACCCTGTTTGATCCGGGCTCGGATTTGCGATGACGACACTCCCAGAGGAAAGCCGCGCAGCGGTTTTCCCTGGAAAGGCTCGGGCAGGGGCGCCAGGGTTTCGCCGGGACGGGGAATGACAACGAACCACACCCGCCGGGCCAGTTCCTCGGCCGCGCGCCACTTGGGCAACTGGGCGATGTGATCGGCTCCGATCAGGTAAAACAGTTCGGCCTGGGGAAACCGGGCGGCGTAATCTCGAACGGTGTCGATGGAATAGGAGACGCCGCCGCGCTGGACTTCCTGGGTATCGATTTCGTAATCCGTCCGCCCCGCCAGGGCCAGCCGCAGCAACCGCAAACGCGCCGTTGCCGCCGCCGGCTCGCTGCCCGGCTTAAAAGGCGATTGCGCGGCGGGAATAAAAAACAGCCGGGTTAATTTCAACTCTTCCCGGGCGGCCTGCGCCACCAGCAAATGACCCAGATGCACCGGGTCGAACGAGCCTCCGTAAAGGCCCAGTCGCAACGGCGGCGGCGGATCGGCCATTTTTGAATCGGGCAGCAGCTTCATTCCAGCGGTTTATTTTACAGTTTAACAGCAGCGGCTGCCGCAGCGGAAGCGTTTCTCGGCAACCTGGATGAAAAGCTCGACCTTCTTATCGACTTTCTTATTAACGGACGGCGCCAGGCCGCAACCGCAATCGCGCGCCTCGGCAGTCACCGCGCCGGCCTGGCCAACCCGGGCCGCCGGTTGGATCTGCGGGTCTTGTTCGGCGCGCTGTTGCAGCCGCTCGATCTCCGCCTCACCCGAGAGCTCGCGCGCCAGTGCCAGGACCAAAGCCAGCAGTCCGAGCAGCCGGAGCGGCTTTTCGTTGGCCAACACGTAATCCGGAAGCCAGACCGGCTCGGTCTCGTGCAATTCGGCCAGCCGCCGCCGGGCCAGCAATAGAACCCATTCGCGCGCGCTCAAAAGGACAATCGTCCCCACCAGCATCAAGAAGAGGGCGGCGACGACCGCATCGAGCTTTTGATTGAACTGCAGCACCCGGTTGGCGTGGGCGGCTGATTTGGCTTGGCTGACCATCATGGCGTCGCCGTTTGCCTCGGCTTGATGCCACGTCTTTTCCAGAGCGGGGTATTGCTGGTCCAAAAGCTGCGCTTGCGCCAGAAAACCAATCCGGGGATCCGGCGAGAGAATTTTTTGCCAGCCGGCCGTCACCGTCACCGCCAGCAGCCATACCAGCGGCACCGTGGTAATGCCGGCCAGCCATGGCTGCGGTTTGAACGCGGATGGCGCGGCGCCCTTCCGTGGCGCGATCTGCATTTTCAGAATAATCGTGGTTGCCAGGCAAAGAGCGAGGCACGAAAGCAATTGATTGGCAATGCCAAACAGCGGCCAGAGCGAATTGACGCCGCCCAGCGGATCGCGCACGCCCTGGATTAGGAAAAAACCCCAGCCGCTGACCATCAGCCCGCTGGCAACCAGGTTGGCGGGCAGGCTCCGGGTGTCGCCGAGAGGCTTCCAGATATGCGCCAGAAAATCTTGCAACAGGTAGCGCCCCACACGCGTGCCGGCATCCACCGTCGTTAAAATGAACAACGCCTCGAACATAATGGCAAAGTGGTACCAAAGATCGAGAAATCGTCCCTGAACCACCTTCGAAAAAATCTGGGCCATGCCCACGGCTAGCGTGGCGGCCCCGCCCGTGCGGCCAAACAACGTGGGTTCGCCCAAAGTGCGGGCCAACTGCTCCATCTGGTCCAGCGTCACCGGGAAGCCGAGGGCCGTGACTTTGGCGATGGTGTCGGCGGGGAGGCCCTTCAGGTTCACGCTCAAATAGACGCCCGGTTCCAGCGTGCAGGCGGCGATGAGCGCCATGACCGCCACCAGCGATTCGAAAATCATGGCGCCATAACCGATCGGGCGCAGGTAACGCTCGCGCGTGATCAGTTTCGGCGTGGTGCCGCTGGCAATCAGCGCGTGAAATCCCGAGATGGCTCCGCAAGCGATGGTGATGAAACAGAAGGGAAACAATTTTCCCGCCACGATGGGCCCGCTGCCATCGACGAACCGGCTCAAGGCCGGCATTTGCAGGGTCGGCAACACCAAGCCGATGCCCAGGGCCAGCGCCAGGATCGTGCCCAATTTCATGAACGTGCTCAGGTAATCGCGCGGCGCTAATAGAAGCCACACCGGCAGCACACTCGCCGCCAGGCCGTAGAGAATAATCGCCCAGGCCAGTTGAATCTCTTTCAGTGTAAACACCTTTGACCACTCCGGACTGCCATAAACCAGCTTGCCGCCCCAGACCGCCAGCAACAGCAACACCACGCCAAACGCCGTTGCCTCCAGCACCTTCCCCACCCGCCAGAAACGCAGGTAACCACCCATGAACATCGCGATGGGAATGGTTGATCCCACGGTGAACACACCCCACGGGCTTTCCGCCAGGGCCTTCACCACCACCAGTCCCAGCACGGCCAGCAGGATGATCATGATCGCCAGAATCGCGATCAACGCCAGGACGCCCGCGAAGGAATTCAGTTCGTCCTTGACCATCTCGCCCAGCGATTTGCCGTCCCGCCGCAACGAGGCGAACAAAATGACAAAATCCTGCACCGCGCCGCCGAGCACAACGCCGATCAGAATCCAGAGCAACCCGGGCAAATAGCCGAACTGCGCCGCCAGCACCGGGCCCACCAGCGGTCCGGGCCCCGAAATGGCGGCAAAATGGTGGCCGAACACGATCCAGGGATTGGTTTTGACGAAATCCTTGCCATCATCGTGCTGCTCGCAGGGCGTGGCGCGGCGGTCGTCGATCGCCAGCACCCGCGCGGCAATCCACTTGGAATAAAACCGGTAAGCGATGGCATAAGTGCATAACGCCGCCAGGAGGATAAAGACGGAATTGATGTTCTCTCCCCGATGGAGGGCCAAGGTGACGTACGCGAAGGCGCCGAGGAGCGAAATCCCCAGCCATACGAAAACCTGGAAGGCTTTTTTCATGAGCCCAAGGATTTAACGTAAAAGGCGCGCCAAGAAAAAGCTAAAAATGGCCGCCAAAATTTTATTCGCGCGCGGGGCCAATTGCCGCCATACTGGCTCAAACATGAGATCGATGACCGGATACGGGCGCGGCGAATGCGCGCAGGATGGTTTTAAAATCACGGCCGAGCTGAGCTCGGTCAATCGCCGGCAAAGCGAGCTGGTGGTTTATTTGCCACGCGAGCTGGAGCCGCTGGAATCGCGCGTGCGCGACGACATCAACCAGCAGGTGGCGCGCGGCCGGCTCACGGTTCGGGTAATCCTGCATGCGACCGATAGGAAATACGACGGGCGGTTGCGCCTTAATGTGGCTCTGGCCAAGGGCTACGCCCGCGAACTGGCCCTGCTAGCCAAGGAACTCAAGCTGGCCGAGACGGTGACGCTGGACATGTTGCTGCGGACACCCGGCGTGGTCCAGACCGAAGAAGCGGTGGCGGATGCGGAGGATTTCTGGCCGGCCACCCGGAAGGCGCTGCGACTGGCGATCGAGATGCTGGTCAAGATGCGCGAACGCGAGGGCGATCACCTGGCCAAGGACTTGTGCGGGCGCATGGCCACCATGCGCAAAGCCGTAACCCGCATCGAAAAACACGCCCCGCGAGTCACCCAGCACCACCGCCAACAATTGCTGGCGCGCATCCACCGCGCGGGCCTGGAATCGGTGACCCTCGACGATCCTCGGCTGCTCCAGGAAATCGTGTTTTTCGCGGATCGCTCGGATATTTCCGAGGAACTAACCCGGCTGCGCAGTCACTTTCATCAATTCGACGACTGTGCGCGATCCCAAGAACCCGTCGGCCGCACCTTGGATTTCCTGGCTCAGGAAATGAATCGCGAGGTCAATACCATCGGCTCCAAGGCGAACAGCGCCCTCATTTCGCCGGCGGTTGTCACCCTGAAAGCCGAGCTGGAAAAATTCCGGGAGCAGGTGCAGAATATCGAGTAAAGCCATGCCGGTTGAAACTCCCAGCCCGGTTTTAATGATCATCTCGGCGCCTTCGGGCGCTGGCAAGACAACGGTGTGCCAGCAGTTGCTGGCCGCCCATCCGAACCTGACCCGCGCCGTCACCTGCACCACCCGTCCGCCGCGCCCCGGCGAAAAGGAGGGCGTCGATTACTTCTTTTTGGACGCGGCCTCCTTTCTTAAACGGTTGCAGGCCGGAAATTTTCTGGAAAACGCCACCGTCTATGGCCACAGCTATGGCACGCTCCGGTCGGAGGTGCTCGGCAAACTGCGACAGGGCAAGGACGTTTTGTTGACGGTGGATGTGCAGGGGGTTTCCGCCATCCGCGTCCAGGCGCAGACCGATCCTGAATTGAAGCGGGCCCTGTGCACGGTTTTCCTCACGCCGCCCTCGCTGGCGATTCTCGAGGAACGCCTGCGCAAACGCGCCACCGACACCGAAGCCGTGCGCCAGAAGCGGCTCGGGGTCGCGCGGCAGGAAATCGCCCAGTGGAAACATTTCGACTATCTGATCTTAAGCACCACGATCACGGAGGACTTGCGCCGCGCCCAGGCGATTCTGGAAGCCGAAAAAATGAAACCGGGCCGGATTGCGCTGCCGCCCAGCGACCGCGGCCACGCCCCGCCGCGGGATCTGGAAAGCATCGCCGAGACAGCCGTTTCAGCCGCATGAAAAAAAACCTCGTCATCTTGGGAGTCACCGGATCGATTGCCGCGCACAAGGCGGTGGACCTGGCCAGCCGGCTGACCCAAGCGGGCTGCGACGTGCGCGTGGTCATGACGCGGGATGCCCTGGAGTTCGTCACGCCACTGCCGTTCCAGACCCTTTCGCGAAACCCGGTCGTCACCGATCTGTTTAACGAACTTGAGGCCTGGAAGCCGGCGCACATCCAGTTGGCCGACGAGGCGGACTTGCTGCTGGTGGCGCCGGCCACCGCCAACACCATCGCCAAGCTGGCGCTGGGGCTGGCGGATGACGCCCTGACCTGCCTGGCTTTGGCTTTGAATGCCAAAGCCAAGCTGCTCGTGGCGCCGGCTATGAACGGCAAAATGTGGCTTCATCCGGCCACGCAGGCCAACGTCGCCCGGCTTCGCTCGCGCGGGGCGGCCTTCATCGGCCCGGAGGAGGGGTTGCTGGCGTGCGGGTACGAGGGAGCCGGGCGGCTCTGCCCGATCGAAATAATTGCCGAGCAGGCATTAAAGCTGCTTGTTTCCCAATCCAGAACGGCCACCTAGGCCCGGTCGGGCAGGCCCGCCCGCGGCCCGCGGTTCGAACTTTGAATAGCGTCCTGCCGACAGGGAAGATGATCGACAAGTACGAAGCCAACAGCCGAATGGTGGAGAACCACGGAAGCGAGCCGCGAGCGCGCTGGCAGGCGCTTCTGTATGCGCCCATCTGGAGCGGCGGAGTGCCGCCGGATCCGGATCAACTGGCCACCCGCATCCGGCACATGGAACGCAATATCGGCCTGCCTACCAAGGCGGTGGTCATCGGCGTGCTCGTGTACTACCTCTTTTTTTCGCGCTGGTTCGATGAAGTCACCCTGCCGCGACAGTTCGCCCTGGAGTTGGTGCAGCGCTTTTTCCTCGTTTATGTGGCCTTCAATGTCGGCGTTGCCTGCCTGCTCATCGGCATGGACCAGATTCCGTTGCGGCTGGTGCAATGGGGGGTTTTCATTCTGGCGCTGGTCGATGCCGTCTTTCTGGCCATGCTTATCCCCGTCACCGAGGGTTTCGAAAGCGTCCTGTTTTGGGTTTTTCCAGGCCTGATCTTGCGGAATGCGGTCAGCGTCGCCGTTCCCCCGTTGCAGATCATCCTCAACGGGCTGGTCTGCTTTTGCTGCGTCCTGGCGGGCATCCTGGATTACGCCATCAACAAGCTGGAGTTCGAGTTGCTGGACGCGCGCACGCTCGACATGCTGCATGCCGACCCGCCGCAGTTGGATCTGGAGCCGCTGGTGTTGCGCTTTCTGCTGCTGCTGCTGGTGGCCATCTGCGCCTATGGTTTGCAGGTGCTCCTGGAAAAACAGCGCCGGGCGGATGAAGAAGCCCAGGAGTTTGCCTTGCGGCGGGAACAACTGCGGGTGACCGGACGGCTGGCCGCCGAGATTGCCCATCAATTGAAGAATCCCCTGGGGATCATCAACAACGCCGCCTTCAATCTCCAACGCAACGTCAAGGAGGGCAAGGCCACCATCACCCAGCAAATCCGCATCATCCGGGAAGAAGTCGAGCGCTCCGACCGGATCATTACCGACCTGATGGGCTACGCCAAACTGGCCGAAGGCAAGATCGAGAAGCTGAATGTTACCGAGGAGCTCGAGCGGGCCATCGAAGCGGTGTTCCCCACCGTCGTCCACTACGAAACCGAAATCCAGCGCGATTACGGGCCGGCCCTGCCGCCCCTGTTGCTCCAGCGCAACCACCTGGCCGAAATCCTCGTCAATGTCCTCCAAAACGCCCGGGAAGTGCTGGACGGGCGCGGTCGGCTGCTGGTCTCGGCCCATTATGGCGAAACGGGTTCCGTGGTCGTCGTCATCGAGGACAACGGCCCCGGAATCGCCCAGGATCTGCGCGAAAAAGTGTTCGAACCCTATTTCACCACCAAGCCCAAAGGCACCGGCCTGGGTTTGGCCATCGTCAAACATAACACGGAGATTTACGGCGGCACCGTACAGGTCGAATCGGAGCTTGGAAAAGGAACTCGCTTTGTCTTACAGTTCCCCGTTAAATCGTTTATGCGACTGCGCACATGAAAGCCAAACTGCCCCCCTTGCTCATCATCGACGATGAACGCAACATGCGTCTCTCGTTGGAGGCGGCCATGATCGACGAGGGTTACACCGTAAAGTCGGTGGACTCCGCCGAGCAGGGCCTGGCCTTGCTGGAGCATGAAGCGGTGTTCATGGTGATCACCGACGCCCGGCTCAGCGGCATGAGCGGTTATGTTTTTCTCGAGCAAGTCCGCGCCCGCTGGCCGAATCTTCCGGTATTGATCATCACGGCCTACGCCACCCCCCGGCTCGCCGTCGAGGTCATCAAAGCCGGCGCCATCGATTATCTGGCCAAGCCGTTCGCCCCCGAAGAACTCCTCCATGCCGTGGCCCGTTGCGCCGAACGCCATGCGTTGCTCCTCGACAACGCCGCCCTGCGCGCCCATGTCGGGGAAGTTTACCAGCTCGATTGCATCATCGGCGAAGCGGGCGTCGTCCGCGATTTGCGGCAGCTTATCCAAACGGTGGCCCCCACCAACGCCACCGTGCTGATCCTGGGCGAAAGCGGCACCGGCAAGGAGTTGATCGCCGGCGCCCTGCACGCGCTCAGCCAGCGCCACCAGGCCAATTATGTGCGCATCAATTGCGCCGCCATTCCGGAAACCCTGCTGGAAAGCGAATTGTTCGGCCATGAAAAAGGGGCGTTCACCGGCGCTTTGAAACAGAAGCTCGGCCGGGTCGAGGAAGCCGACGGCGGCACCATCTTCCTGGACGAGATCGGCGACATGAGCCGGCCGTTGCAGGCCAAACTGCTGCGGTTCCTCGAAGACGGGACCTTCACCCGCGTGGGCGGCAACGAGGAGTTGAAGGTCGATGTCCGGCTGATTGCGGCCACCAACCGCGACATCGTGGACGCCATCCGGCGCGACCAGTTCCGGGAGGATCTCTTTCACCGGTTAAACGTGGTGCAGTTCCGCCCGCCGCCGCTGCGCGAGCGGGGTGACGACGTGTTGCTGCTGGCCAATCATTTTCTGCGCCAGTTCAGCCAGGCCATGAACAAGTCCATCCAAGGATTCTCCCGCGCCGCCGCCGCCCAGTTGCAGGCGCACCATTGGCCGGGCAATGTGCGCGAATTGCGCAACGTCATCGAACGCGCCGCCATCCTCGAAAACAGCGCCGAAATCATGCCCGAAAGCCTGCCCGATTTCCAACTGGAAACCCGCTTGCGCAAACGCAGCGACGTGCTGCCCGCCAACCAGTCGCTCGACGAGCTGATGGCCAATTACGAGCGGGAAATCATGACGACCGCCCTGGAGTGCAATCACTTTAGTTTGACCCGGACGGCCGAACAGTTAAAAATCAGCCGTCATGCTCTACGCTACCGTATGCAACGATTGAACATCTGTCCGGAAACGGCCTTTGAAGAGGAACCCACCGCGGCCTCGGGAAAGGATTCATCCCGATGATAGCCACGCTTTCCATGTTGGCGGCCGACGGGGATTTGGATTTTTTCAATTCCACCGCCGGATTGGGGAAAGGCTCCGGCCTGGTCATAAAGGACATTCTTCTGATCCTCGCGGTCGTGCTCGTGTTAGTGGCAGCGCTGGTCGTCTGGGCCAAATATCTGCGCGGCTCCGGCGGCTCGCACCATCATCACCGCCGCAAACACCGTCCTAGCTCCGAGGCGGATACGGCCGCGGCCGCCGACCCCGAGCCGGTAGTGGAATCCCCAGCCGCGGAAACGGCCGGATCCGATCAGGACGATACGGGCGATACCGGCGGGCAGCATCGGCATCACCGGCAAAAAATCCACCGCCGCGAGCACCGTCCGCGTAATCCCACCCTGTCGGAAACCGGCGGCCTGCCGCCCGTGCGAGACGAAAAAACGCCGCCGCTCGTCCCGTGAGCACCCCAGCCAGCCAGCGGATCACGCGCCCGAGCGCCTCTAACCTGGCCTTGGCTTTCGTTTTGCTGCCTCCCGACAAACGCGCCAGCATGTCGGCCTTGTATGCGTTCTGCCGCCAGGTGGACGACGTGGCTGACGAAACAACGCTCCCCGTGGAGCAACGCCGCTCCGAACTGGCCGCCTGGCGCGAGGACATCCGCCTGGCCTGCTCCAGCAGCCAGCCGCGCTTTCCCGTCAACCGGGAATTGCAGCCGGTCATCGCCCAATACCGCC
This sequence comes from Verrucomicrobiia bacterium, assembly GCA_017880715.1. Lineage (GTDB taxonomy): Bacteria > Verrucomicrobiota > Verrucomicrobiia > Limisphaerales > UBA1319 > JADGRT01. Next base: position 11,388 of record JADGRT010000002.1, read on the forward strand.
TGCCCTTTGCCTTGTTCGACGAACTGGTCTGCGGCGTCGAAATGGATCTGGATATCCAACGGTACGAAGATTACGAGCATTTGGATCGCTACTGTTACCGGGTCGCTTCGGTCGTCGGCTTGTTGAGCATCGAAATCTTCGGCTACCGGGATCCGGCGTGCCGGGACTATGCCCTGGCCCTGGGCCAAGCGCTGCAGTTGACCAATATCCTCCGGGATGTGCGCGCCGACGCCGAACGCGGACGGATTTATCTGCCGCTGCAGGAACTCCGGCGCTTCGGCGTGACGCCCGCGGAAATCCTCGGCTGCCATTATTCGGACCGTTATGGTGACCTCGCCCGCTCGGTGGCGGACCGGGCGCGCGGCTTCTACCAGGCCGCCAGCCGGGCTTTGCCCGCAGCCGATCGTCCGACGATGATCGCGGCGGAATTGATGGGAACCGTTTACTGGCATTTGTGGCGGCGGCTCGAGGCCCGCGCGTTTAACGTGTTCGCCGCGCCGCATATTCGCCTGAGCAAACCGCACAAGTTGTGGTTGGTCCTGCGGACGTGGTGGCGCTGGACATGCCATTCGAAGGCGCCTAATTATGGATGCGGTTAGGGTCAAAAGACTCATCGTTAATGCCGACGATTTCGGCTGCTCCCCGGCCGTGAACCAGGCCGTCATCCGGGCCCACCGCGAAGGCATTCTCACCACCGCCAGCCTGCTGGTCAACGGCGCGGCGGCGGCGGAAGCGGCGGCCCTGGCACGCGCACATCCCCAACTGGGCGTCGGGTTGCATCTGACCCTGCTGGGCGGACGTTCCACCCTGAAACCCACCGACATCCCCCGCCTGGTCGATGAACGCTACCGCTTCAGCCAACGTCCGGTCTGGACGGGCCTGCGGTACTTTTTCCTGCCGGGTTTGAGATCGCAACTGCGTCACGAAATCTCCGCCCAGTTTGCGAAGTTCCGCCTGACCGGCCTGCGGTTGGACCACGTAAACGGCCATCTGAACATCCACCTGCATCCGACCGTCTTCAGCCTGCTTGGCCACCACGCGCGCGAATGGGGTTTCGTCAGTTTCCGCCTGACGCGCGATCCCTTCTGGCTTAACGCCCGCCTGGCCGGCGGGCGCTGGCTCTATCGCCTCAGCCATGCCGTCATTTTCACGCTGCTCTCCCGGCGGGCGCGGCCGGTGTTGAACGAGCTGCACATTCATTACACCGACCGGGTGTTCGGCCTGCTCCAGACCGGCCGGGTGGATGAACGCTATCTCGAGCGGTTGCTGCCCCGCCTGCCGGACGGCGACTCGGAACTTTACGCGCACCCTTCGCTCGACGATACTCGGGCCGAATTGGAAGCACTGACCAGTCCGCGCATGAAGGCCCTGGTCGGACAGCACGGCATTCAGCTCATCCGTTACCAGGATCTATAACATGACCAAATTTTTGCTCGTTCTGCTCATCGCGCTGGTGTTCGAAGCCATCGGCGTCGTTTTTCTCAGCCACGGCCTGAAACAGATCGGTGACGTACCCAAAGTCACGCCCCGGGAAATGGTCCGGGTTATCCAGCGTGGGGGGACCAATCCGAACGTTCTGCTGGGGGTGTTTTTCGAGGCCCTGTTCTTTGCGGGACTGCTGATCCTGATGTCGCGGTCGGACGTGAGTTTTCTCTGGCCGCTGACCTCGCTGGGCTTTGTGCTGACCACCCTGGCGGCGAAATTCATCCTGCACGAACAGGTTCCCGGCCTGCGCTGGAGCGGCGTGGTGCTCATCGTGCTCGGCGCCGCCCTGATCACCTGGAGCGAACAAACCAAGGAATCCCCGCCCCCGCCCATCTCCCGGACCACTTCATAAGACCCCGGACTGGTAGCGCAGTGAGGCCGGGTCGCCCCATGGCTGCATAGCGGCGGATGGAAATCCGCCGCCCGCATTCTGACTCTTGTCCTTCGTCCGTCATCCGTCGTCCTCGTCCTCGAAATGATGGATAAATCGAGGACGAGGACGAGGACGACGGACGACGGACGAAGCGAGGAAGCTGAGATGCACATCGTTCCCGTGCTTTGCCGCGCGACAATACAAAGTACGGCCGTATCGTGTATTGTCGCGTCGAAAACGCGCATCCTTCTCCCGGCCGGTCGTGGTTCTTGGTTGGATGAAGCCCCACTCTGCCCGCGGGAATAGGCTGTTCCCACCCCTTTTCTTGAATCCGCCCAGCGGGGTCCATGCGGAAATTTCCCGCTGGCCTGTTTCGAGAAATTCCTTTACTACCTTGCGGCCATGAAAATGCCCTGGTTTGTGCGCGGCGATATCGACGGCTTTTTCGGCCTGGTCGGCGGCGTGACCCTGGTGCTCAAAGTGGTGCCGCTCGAGGCCGTCATTGGCATTCTGCTCTGGGTGGGGCTGACCATCACCGCGCAATCGTTCCAGGAAACGCCGAAAAAACACGCGCTGGCGGTGGCGGTGGGCCTGATCCCCTCGCTGGCCGCGTGGGCCTTGCTGTTAATCGAAACCACCCTGCAAAAGGCGGGCACCAGTTTGTCCGCCGTGGCGCCGAAATATGGCAGCGACCTGTTCATCTACGGCGTCATCGCCTTGAACCAGGGATTCATTCTCGTCTCGATGATTTTGGCCGCCATGCTGGCCTTCATCATCGATCGCAGTTTTCTCAAAGCGGGACTCTGGGCATTGACCGCCATGGGGAAGCCATCGTCGAGCACGCCGCCATGGCCTTCGAACGGATCAAAGCCCTCAAGGCTTCCACGTCACCGCATTGACCAGAATCCGGGCATAGGTTGGGTTTTCAAAATCCGCCGCGCTGTGCCCGGGCATGAGGTAAATAATCCATCCCTTGCCCGCCGGCCGGCACCAGCCGGCGCGGTCCTGTTGATAAATCTTGCCGGATTTGGCATCGGCGTATTTCAGCCCCAGCAGAATCGTGCGCGGGCCGGTTAGCACGTGGTTGAGATAAACCTCCGAGTCCTTGAGCGTAAACCCGGGCAGCTCCGTCACGCCCGCCCCGCCGTCGGAACGGGTGTAGGCGATCGGCTTTTCGTACTTCACCCGATGGCCGGTGAGGTAATGGTCCGGCGCCAGATTGACAAAATCCAGCGTGACCGGTTCGATCCACTGGTAGCCGCCAGCGGCGACCTCCCCCGGCGGCAGGTCCACCCCCAAAAATGAAAACCACTGCTGGTTCGTGCGCTTGCCGGAGCTGATGGAATGATGCAGCACGATCAACTTGCCGCCGCCTTCGGTATAGTCGATGAACGCCCGTTCGGCCGCCGCCGCCAACCCCTTGTGTATGTAAACCACCACGGCTGAAAACGGCGCCAACGCCGGCGGCAGATGGGTTTGCGTCACGATCCGGCTCGGGATGCTTTCGGCGTCCTTGAGATTCTTGGCGAGGACTTCCATCGCTGGGATTTCGTCGGCCACGATCAACACGTCGCCGCGCATCCAGCCCGCCAAGCTGAACACAATCGCCAGAGTCGCCAGGAGCGTTTTCATCATGCGCCATCCTAGCCCAGCAAACGCGTTGCAAGCAAGCCGGCAGTTTGCATGCCCGAAGATGGGATCCGTCCCGGAACACGAAATTCAATCATAAAAATAGCCCAATTCGCGCAGGGAGACATAATCGCGAACTCGATCCTGGGATCGGCGTCCCAGCACCACGTGATCCAGCACCTCGATTTTGAGCAGTTGCCCGGCGCGGATGAGATCGCGGGTTACTTTGATGTCGGCTTCGGAGGGCGTGGGATCACCGCTGGGATGATTGTGCACGAGCACCACGGCTGAGGCGCTGGCCGCGATGGCCAGTTTGAAAACCTCGCGCGGGTGAACCAGCAGCGTGTCCAGCGTGCCCTGCGCGATGCGTTCCACGCGAATCAGCCGGCGCCGCGTGTTCAGCAGCACGATCTGGAAGGTTTCCACCTCGTAAAACCGGTTATCTTCGCGCAACAGCGTGGCGATGCTTTCCGGGTTGTCCAGGGTGGGCGACTCGGCGCGGTATTCGGCCGCCATGCGCTGGGCCAGCGTGAAGGCGCTTTTCAGCGCGATGGCCTTGTCGCGCCCCACGCCTTTGATCTGTTGCATATCCTTCAGCGACGCTTGCGCCAGCGCGTTGAGCGTGCTGAATTTGGCCAGCAGCTCGTCGGCCATCTGCAGGGCGGAACTGCCCTTGGTGCCGGTGCGCAGCAGGATGGCAATCAGATCGGCATTGCGGAGCGCTTCCGCTCCAAACTCAACCAGCCGCTCCCGCGGCCTTTCGCTGAGCACCATGTCTTTGATGCGGATGGAATTCATCGGACGCGTCCTTCGTCACTATATATTTTTCAAACTCGGGCAGGAGATACGGCGGAATCCGGGCCTGAAAACACGCCCATTCTCCGGCGTAGTCCCGTTCCACCACCTGCCCCACTTCATGCAACCGAGCGATCACCGCCGAGGCGTCGTGCGGAATGGCCAGCTTAAGGAGCCGCCGGATCGGTCGCAGCAACGTCCCCAGCTCGGCTTCCAGCGCGTCAAAACCCGCGCCGGTCTTCGCCGAAATCCCGACGCCCTGGGGAAACCGTTCCCGGAATTTCCCCAATACCTCCGGTTTTTCGAACCGGTCCATTTTATTGAAGACCATGAGCGTGGGTTTGCCCGCGGCGCCAATTTCCTCCAGCACGGTATTCACCGCCAGGATTTGTTCTTCGGCCTGCGGGTGGCTCACATCCACGACGTGCAGCAATAGGTCGGCTTGCACCACCTCTTCCAGCGTCGCTTTGAAGGCCTCGACGAGCCGGTGCGGGAGTTTGCGGATGAACCCGACGGTGTCGGACAGGAGCACATTCTGATTGGTAGGCAACCGCAACCGGCGCGTGGTGGGATCCAGCGTGGCGAACAGTTTGTCCTCGACCAGCACCCGGGCCCCGGTCAAGGCGTTGAACAGCGTGGATTTCCCGGCGTTGGTGTAGCCGACGATCGAGGCCAGGGGCCAGAGATTCCGCTGGCGTCCCTGGCGCTGGGTCGAGCGCTGGCGTTGCACAACGACCAGTTCCCCGGTGATTTTGCGGATGCGCTCCTGCACCCGGCGGCGATCGGTTTCCAACTGCGTTTCCCCTTCGCCGCCGCGCATGCCAATGCCGCCCTTCTGACGCGACAGGTGGCTCCAATAGCGCGTGAGGCGAGGCAGCAGGTGATGCAGCAAAGCCAGTTCCACCTGCAATTTGCCTTCCCGCGTGCGCGCCCGATGCGCAAAAATGTCCAGGATCAGGGCCGTGCGATCGAGCACCTTGCAAACAAAAATCTTTTCCAGATTGCGGCTTTGCGCGGGCGACAGCTCATCGTCGAAAATGACCGTGTCCACGTCCTGCGCCTGGCATTGCTCGGCGAATTGGACTGCTTTGCCGGTGCCAATGAAGGTGGCGCCCACGGGGGCCTCGAGCTTTTGAACGCCATCGCCGACAACCTTCCCGCCCGCCGTGGTGGCCAACTGGGCGAGCTCGTCGAGCGAGTCGCGCACCTCCCAGGACGATCGCGATTTAAACTCGGCGCCGATCAGGAAGACCCGTTCCGTGCGCTGCGTACCGGTAGTAATTAATGCTTTCAAACGTCAGTGCATCCTAACCTAGCAAGAAAACGCCGGGATGTGAATTTATTTTTGCGAGGCGGGGGCGGGGGGGGGGTGCAACTCCGGTTTGTTGGAGCGCTTTGTCCGCGCGATTTATTCAGGGTCCGCCGATGCCAGCCGCACGTTTCTGTTTCGTCCTCGTCCTCGTCCCTCGTCCTCGAATTTCCAAAATCACAGATACACTAAATACCGCTTCAGCCGCGACCCCAAAAATGAGAAGGATGGATACCCACCGACTCCGCCCAGGACAAATGCGACAATAAAAAACGCGGCCGCGTTGTGTATTGTCGCGCCTCAAATCAGGAGGATGGGCCGTACCGGCAACCGTTCCAGGTGTTGCTTGAATCAACGCTGCTGCTCGCGGCCTTGGCTACAGCGCTTACACCCGCTTATGGCTGGGAGACCAGCACGATGCGATAGAAACGCTGGTTCAGGCCACTCGCCGTGTCATCCACTTTGGACGCCGTTCGGTCTCCGGCAACGACTTCGCCGGCCAGGTCGGCCCAGGCGGGATCGTTGAGGCTGTTTTTGTATTGCACGCGGTAAACGCGGCCGGGCACGGAATTCCAGATGACCGTGGTGGCGCCGCCATTCAATGGGCTCACCGTCATCGCGCGCAGGAATGAACTGTTCCCCACCGGGCTGGTGCCGGCCTTGAATTCATTGAGGTCGCTGAGGCCATCGCCGTCGGCATCCCCCTTGCCGTCGCGCGACAGATCGCCGAAGTAGGTAAGCTCCCAATCGTCGTCCATGCCGTCGCCGTCGGAGTCCACGGAACCCAGGCGCACCACGAAAAGGTCCTTGGTGTTGTTCCAATCCCCGGCGGTCATGTCGGTGGCAAAGCTCTCGAACACCAGGGTGCGGCCATCGGCGCTCATGACGGGATTGCCGGAGAGGCGATTGCCCGTGCCGGTGCGCGTCTGGTTGCCGCTGACGAGAATCGTGGTGCCGGCGGACAGATCACGCATGAAGATATCGGTGGCGTCGTTGGTGTCGTTGGCGACCAGGTCGCTGGCGGCGCTGAGGAACACCACATAGCGACCGTCGGCGCTGATGCGTGAAGCGCGCGCATCGCGGTTGCCGCCTCCGGCGCCGAAACGATTCTCGCTTACGAGGATGCTGGCCTGGCCGCTGACCAGGTCGCGGACGAAGGTCTGATACACGCCAGCTTGTTGCATTTCATAGGCCAGCCATCGGCCGTCGGCACTTAACGACGGATTGCGGGCCAGACCGGAGTCGGTCTGGAAGACGGTGTTGGAGGTCTGCACATTATATACGATAACAGCCGTTTGGGTGGCTGAAGAATAGAATTGATAGGCGAGCAGGCGGGCGTCGGCGCTAAGGCTGGGCGCCGATCCGGATTTGGAAAGCTTCCACGTTGTATGAGCAGCCAGATCGTGGATGTAAAAATCTTTATTGCTGGGGTTGGACGAACTGGTAAAAACCAATTTGCGCGCCGTTGAAGCCAGGGTAACGAAACCGGCTTCATAGGATAGATTCTGGGTGATCCACCAGTTCGTCTGCCCCACCCAATCGCGTGCATACCAATGAGCGGGATAGCCGCTCACGGTTTTGCTGGTCAAATTATTTGCCGTGCTGCGAAAGACCACCACCTGGCCATCGTCGGTCAGCAAAGGAGTGCTGGACGGGCCGCTGGCCGGCCCGGTGCCGGCGAAGTTCACGCTGGCCAAAACATTCGAGCCGGTGGCGAGATTCCGCACGTAAATGTTGGTGCCGCTGCGGAAGGCGAGAAACCGGCCATCGGCGCTGAGGCTGGGTTCCTGGGCGTTGAGATGGGTGCTCGTTTCGGCCGGCCCATCGATCAAGGTGATAACGCCGGTGGACAGATCGCGAATAAACGCATCGGCTTCCGTGCTGGTTTTCCCGGAAGTCAGATCCCTGGAGGTGCTGGTAAAGAGCAGGATGCGCCCATCGGCGCTGAGCGAATGATCGTTGAGCGTGGAGGCCCGTTCGCTGGTTTGCGATGCCAACGCCGGGTGGCGCTCAGAAATCAATTCCACCTGGCCATCACTCAAATTCTTGATGAAGACATCGGAAGCCGAGTTGACGTCGTTGTCCACCAGGTTGGAATCATCGCTCGCAAAGGCGAGCCATTGGCCATCGGCGCTCAAGGCGGGGTTATCGGACCAGGCGCCAGCCTGCCCCAGACGATTCGCCGTAAGCCACTGATTGGTGCCAGTGGCCAGATGGTAGCGGTAAAGCTGATATTGGCCCGAATCGGCACCTGACACCAGATTGGTGGCGGAAGCACAGAAGACGAGCCACTGGCCATCGGGACTAAACCCCCGGATCAACGACGAGGCGGAACCGGGTTGGTCGGTGCCGAGCTGGTGGTTGACGAGCGTGGTGCCTCCGGATTGCCGGTCCCACATATAGATTTGATTGGTTGCCTGAAAACCGACGTACCGGCCTTCGTCGCTAATCAGAGGGTTGCTGCAATTGCCCAAGGCGACGGTGGTGCTGCCAGGAACAAGACTAATCAAGAGACTATTGCCCTGCCGCAAATCACGAAGGAAAATGCCGCCAGCAGAACCGGCATTGGTTGCGAGATTGCCAGCGGCACTTTGAAAGGCCACGTAGCGACCATCGGCGCTGATGGAAGGCAGTTCTGACTTTTTATTGCCGGGGCCAGTGCCCGATTGGTTCATGCTAACCAAAACATTGGTGTTCTTTACCAGATCGCGGACGAAAATATCGTTGGTGTTATTATTATCCACAACCGAAACCAAACACACAGACCCGGATTGGAAAATCACAAACTGGCCATCCGGGGTGATTTGCGCCCGGAGCGAATCCTGAGAACCGCTCACGCCGGCGCTGCGAATCGGCTCACTGATCCAAGTGTTGCTGCCCGTGAGGCGATCGTAGAGGAATATGTCGGTGGCCTGGTTGGTATCGCCGGCAACCAGATTGCTGGCATCGCTTTGATAGAGGACCAACCGGCCATCGGGCGTCATCTGGGGACCGGTCGATGGCCCGTTACCGCTACCGGAACCATCGGCGGCGGCGCTGACCAAACGCGTTTCGCCGGTGGCTAGATCGCGCAGAAAAATATCCGCCTGGCCGTTGGTGTCATTCGCGACCAGATCGCTGGCCAAACTCTGGAAAACCACCCATTGGCCATTCGTGCTGATGAGCGGGCAGGAGGAAGCGCCGTTGGCGCTGCGCGCGCTGTCGCGGCTCACGCTGACCAGGACCGTCTCTTTGAGCTGTCGGTCCCGGACGAAGACATCGACGGTGCCGTTGACATCGTTAGTAACCAGATTATCTGCATCGCTGACAAAAACGAGATACCGCGCATCGGCGCTGATCGCGGGCGCTCCGGACTGGCCGGAGCCGGTTGCCGAAAGCGGCAGGCCGCTGGCCGGTTGGGACACCAGTTGAGGAAGGGTGCCCGCGGAAAGGGAAGTGACCACACTGAGCGCGGCGATCCCTGAGACGACAACTCCTGTCCAATAAGTTTTCATAGAAATATGGATTTCCTCACTTTTATGTTTCCTATCCCTGGCGCGAACACCGCTCGTTGGGTCGCGCCTGGCTTCGGCTGTTTTGAGCATTTTTTATGCCATGTAGGATCGTGTCAAGCGTGAATATATTGGCTTTTCATCTAGCCGGACCCTCCCAGCGGACAGAATGTCCGCGCTCCGAAAAATCTGAGTTGCACGCCGAAACGCCTTTGTTTAAACTTGTCTTATACAAATCAAGTTGGCACTTATTATGCTATTAAAAGCTTGTTACAGCGATCGCATGGGGAAGTCATGATAGGGAATGAATCTGGTCAAAAACCGTCAAGGAGCTTATGAAACATACTTATTGTCTGGCAGGATTCGATCACTCTCCAGCCCGGCGGGCGGGCGGGAAAGCCTTTACCCGGGTGGAGTTGGTGGTGGTGATCGCCGTGGTGGGCTTGTTATCCCTGGTATTGCGAACAACGATGGCCACGTCGCACGATGGCAGCGACCGCAACGTCTGTGTGAACAATCTTAAGCGGTTGGCGACCGCAGCCATGATGTATGCCCTTGATAACCAGGATCAAATGCCGTATCCGAATTGGGGGAACACCGAACCAGGCAACGGTTGGTTGTACACCCCGGTCGGCGGTAATCCGCCGAATTTGGGAGCCAATCCCTACAAAACCAACGCGCTGCCGGCCTACCAAGGCGGCGCGTTATGGCCGTTTGTGCAAAATATGTGGGCTTACCGTTGTCCCCTGGATAAAACCAATGCCAGTTACAATCCATATTACGCCGGCCGCGCCAATAAATTATGCACTTACATCATGAATGGCGCCGTGTGCGGATATGGAGGGAAGTCGGGCAGCCGTCCGAATTCGTATAAACTAGGGCAGTTTAATCCAAACGCCTTCATGATGTGGGAACCAGATGAAAACCTGATGAGTAACGGCTACATTGTTGGCTCATTTGCTTACAACGACGCCAGCAGTTTTCCGGATATTGGCGAAGGCGTCGGCCAACGCCATGTCAACGGCAGTGCTTTGGCAACGTTCAGTGGCCAGGTGGAATGGACTTCCTTTGAACTGTTTCAGCAAGAGCAGTTCAAGCGTGGGCCATCTCGGGCCTGGTGCAATCCCGGAACGGCCGATGGGCGGTGAAGGGTTTAATGCTCGGAGGGTGGAGCTCCACGACGCCCTGACTTATCGAATGTCGGACGGTCGTGGAACTTGAACCGGCGCAGGAGAAGATGGGGGCTCCCGGAGCTCGCCCCTCCGAAAATGGATGGCTCGCTTTCAGAAAGTGTCGATCGATTAGGGACGGGCTGTCCCCGCCCCGCTTCAAAAATGAAAACGGCGGCCGGTTATCCGATCGCCGTTTTCGAATTGCGGGAATCAAGCCCGACGGAGAATTACAGACCCTTCGAGATCATGTAGGTCAACAGTTCAGCCACGCGGCAACTGTAACCCCATTCGTTGTCGTACCAGCTCACCAGTTTGAAAAACCGGCTGCTCAGGCCAATGCCGGAGCCCTGGTCAAAGATGGACGAGGATTTGCAATGGATGAAATCGCTGCTGACCACTTCTTCGCTGGTGCATTCCAGGATGCCCTTGAGGTAGGTCTCGCTGGCTTTCTTCATGGCCGCCGAGATTTCTTCGTAGCTGGTTTCCTTGACGGTGCGGACGGTCAGGTCAACCACGGAGACCGTCGGGGTGGGCACGCGGAACGCCATGCCGGTGAGCTTGCCTTTGACTTCGGGGCAAACCAGACCCACGGCCCGGGCGGCGCCGGTGGTGGACGGAATGATGTTGATGGCGGCGGAACGGCCACCCTTCCAGTCTTTCTTGCTCGGACCATCCACGGTCTTTTGGGTGGCGGTGTAGCTGTGAATGGTGGTCATTAGACCTTCTTCGATTCCGAAACCTTCTTTGAGCAGCACATGAACCAGCGGGGCCAGGCAGTTGGTGGTGCAGGAGGCATTGGAAATAATCTTGTGCTTGGAGGCGTCATACTTCTCGTGATTCACGCCCATGACCACGGTGATGTCCTCGTTCTTCGCTGGAGCGGAGATGATGACCTTTTTGGCGCCGGCATCGAGGTGTCCCTTGGCTTTGGTAGCGTCGGTGAACAAACCGGTGGATTCGATGACCAGGTCCACTCCGAACTGTTTCCAGGGCAGGCCCGAAGGATCCTTGGCGCTGACCACATGGATATCCTTGCCGTTGACCACGAGCACGTCATCCTCGGCTTTGTCGGCCGACGATTTTTTGGAGGAAACCGTCCCGTTAAAACGGCCTTGGGTGGAGTCGTATTTCAACAGGTAAGCCAGGTTGTCCGCGGGAACGATATCGCCCACCGCGACGACTTCCACCTGCTTGCCAAGCAAACCTTGTTCGGCGATGGCCCGGAAAACCAAACGACCAATGCGCCCAAACCCGTTAATCGCAATTTTTACTGCCATAAGCGTTTTTCAGTTTTACCACAATTTCAATGTTCCCTAAAAACCAAGAAAGCACATCGTATCGCGAGGCACCTGACGGTCAACGAAAAATCGCACGAAAAAGCGCGCTTTGGAAATGCCTGCCGGGCGCAGCTCACTTTCTTGGGAGCGCCGCATTGGAGTCGGGTTGGCGCTGGGATTATATGCCGGCGCGTTCCTGAGCCAAAAGCCGGCTGCCAGCCGGCACCTCTTTCCAGCGAAGGCGCTGGGGCGGGCTCAGCCGGAACTTTCGCGAGCGACCCGCTACCAATGACCTGCCCAACAATCTGGAATATTATGGGGATAACCCACGTATTATTCACCCAGGCCAGACAAATTCGGAGTTTTGAATCCGTTTGCTGGAGATGTTCACCCTTGAAAAAGTCATCTAAGTGGCTGATAGAAAGCTAGCAGCGCCCACTATTTTCTTTACTCACAACCCTTAAGAAGATGATAATCTATTCAGATAGAAACTTAATATTAAGGACCTCATGAAACTGGCTATCTCAAAAGAGCAAATCATCAATGGTTTGCAGGCGGTGCAAAGCGTTGTCAGTACGCGGACCACGCTAGCTGTCCTGTCCAATGTGTTGCTGCGCGCTGAGGGAAACCACCTGGAACTGACGGCGACCGACTTGGACGTCACTATTTCTAGCCGGGTCGAGGCCAATGTCATACGCGCGGGGGTCACCACGCTGCCGGTCAAAAAACTTTTTGGGCTGGTGCGCGAACTTCCGGCGCAGGAGATTGAAATAGAGGTGGATGAAAAAAACGTGGCCTTGATCCAATCGGGGCCCTCTTTTTACAAGATAAACGGGCTTTCGGCTGAGGAATTTCCGCCCATCACTCAGTTTGGCGAAGAGCGCAAGGTGAAACTGCCGCAGGAAAAAGTTCGCAGCATGTTGCGAAAAACCTCTTTTGCCATCTCCAACGACGAAGCTCGCTACGTCTTGAATGGAATTTTTTTCAGCCTCAAGGAGCACAAGATTTCAATGGTAGCGACGGATGGACGACGGTTGGCGATGGTCGAGGAAGAAGTGGATGTGCCAACCGAAAGTCAGAGTCAGTTCATCGTGCCATCCAAGGCAATCAATGAGCTCAACCGGTTGCTTGTGGCCAACGGAGAGATGGAAATTCGATTCAATGCCAATCAGGTGGCTTTTACGTTACAGGGGGAAAAAGGAGCTTCTATTTTGCTCATTTCCAAGCTGATTGATGGTAATTATCCAAATTATAGGCAGGTGATTCCGGCAGAAACAAAGGAGCGGATCACATTGTTGAGGGAGGAATTTCTGCAGGCGTTGCGACGAGCGGACTTGATGACCAGTGAGAAGTCCAATTCGATTAAGTTGAATTTTGGCAAAAATAGCCTCTCCATAACTGCCAATTCACCCGATGTCGGCGAGGCCAGGGAAAGCCTGGCCATGAACTACAACGGGAACGAGTTCAGCATGGCGTTCAACCCGGCCTACATGATGGATCCCTTGAAGGCGCTGGAAAACGACGAAATTTTTCTGGAGTTTACGGATGAGCTCAGCCCCGCAATCGTTCGCGTTAATGAGCCATTTATTTATGTAATTATGCCTATGCGGACCAACTGATGAGTCCGAGTCCGACCAAGAGAATGTTACTGGTTGCGCTGGTGGTGTTATTTTCCGACCAGATAACCAAAATCCTGATTCTGACTTTTCTTGGGTATGGCCATGAATGGTCTGTCGTTGATGGTTTTTTGCGAATTGTCTGCTGGGGAAACACGGGGGCTGCCTGGAGCATGTTTTATGGCAATAACAAGTTTCTGGCCGGGCTGGCCTTTTTCGCTCTGATTGCCATCTATCTCAATCGAAAACACTTCGATTTTCATACTGCCGGTGGGCAGATTGCTTTGGGACTGATGAGCGGGGGGATTCTGGGAAATTTGGTGGATCGGATCCACGAAGGGCACGTTGTCGATTTCATCTATTTCTATCTTCGACAAAGAGGTGGCGATGAACTGGGTTTCCCGGCGTTTAACCTGGCAGACGTCGCCATCTGCACCGGTGTGGGGTTGGTTTTCCTCTTTGCCTGGCACAGCGACCGGGTGTTTGGCAGTGAGTCGCCACGGTTGGAAATATGATTTCAGGCGGGCAAGCTGTTTACCTCGCGGGACCGACAGCTTCGGGAAAGTCCGAGCTCGCTTGGCGCCTTGCCGAACGGCTGAACGGAGAAATTATTTCCGTCGATTCCATGCAGGTGTACCGCGGTCTGGACATTGGCACCGCCAAACCGAGCCTTGCGGAACGCGGGCGCGTCCCCCATCACCTCGTCGATGTGGTCAATCTTAAGGAATCTTTCAGCGCGGCGCAATTTGTGACCTTGGCTGGCGCGGCCAGCAGCGACATCGAACAGCGGGGAAAGGTGGCGATTTTCTGCGGTGGCACCGGGTTGTACTTCAAGGCGTACCTCGAAGGTTTGGGCGAGGCAGCGCCACCCGACGCCCAACTGCGGTCCGCGCTTGAATCGACACCGACTGCAACATTGCTAAAGGAGCTAGCCGGTTGCGATCCCGTTTTGTATGCCACCATCGATAAAAAAAACCGCCGGCGGCTGGTTCGAGCCATCGAAGTTTTTCGCGCGACGGGCCGGCCGTTATCGGAGCAGCGTGAGGCGTGGCGGAAGTTCGGGAGCGCGCCCCAAGACGACGGGCCAGCAAGCCGTCCCTTCTTTATTGGATTGGAGCGATCTTCTGAGGATCTCCACGAGCGAATCAACCAACGGGTTGAACGGATGTTTCAACGCGGTCTGGTCGAGGAAACCCGGAGGCTCCTGGCATTGGGTCTGGCCGAGAATCCCACCGCCCTGCAGGCCATCGGCTATCGTCAGGTGGTTGAATACCTGCGCGGCGAAAGGTCGCTGGATGAAACCGTGGAAGGGGTTAAAATTCGCACGCGGCAGTTTGCCAAACGCCAGAAAACTTGGTTTCGGCATCAAGCCCAATTAAATTGGATTAACCTCGCGCCTGGGCAACCGGCGGAAACGGTGGCTGACCACCTGGCTAAGCGGTTCTTCAACGGTTTTTCATAAACATTTTGCCCGGCAATTGGCGCGCCAGACGTTTCAGCTCGAGACTGAATAGCGCGACCGAAACCGCCGAAGCCGGCAAACCGCTGTGCCGGATCGCTTCATCGATGCTGATTTCCTCGCGGCCCAGGGTGTCATAGACCTTTTGCTCGTGCTCCGAGAGCGTCAAGGCTGGAAGACCCTCGCTGGGGACCCCAGCGGCCGGCCGGTTGCTCGGCGGAAACAGGTACTCGAATTCGCTCAAGATGTCCTCGACGCCTTCGCACAGCTTGGCCCCTTTCTTGATGAGGTCATGACAGCCCTTGCTGCGGGGGGAATCGATGCGCCCGGGCACGGCAAATATTTGACGGCCATACTCGACCGCGAAATTGGCGGTGATCAGGGCGCCGCTGGTCAGGTTGGCTTCGACCACCACGGTGCCCAGCGTCATGCCGGCGACGATGCGGTTGCGGATCGGGAAACTCTGTTTGTCGGCCGGGCGGTTGAAGGGAAACTGGGTGATGATCGCTCCATTGGCGGCAATGCGTTCGTACAACTCGGCATTCTCCGGCGGGAAAACCAGATTAATCCCAGTCCCGAGCACCGCCACCGTCCGGCCTTTGGCGCTCAAGACGCCCTGGTGCGCGGCGGTGTCGATGCCCCGCGCGCCGCCGCTGACCACCGTGACGCCCAGATAGGCCAGTTGGTATCCGAGTTTGCGCGCGACTTCCAAGCCGTAATGCGTGGTGAGTCTCGAGCCGACCATGGCCACGGCATTTTTATCTTTCGAGGTCAGGCTGCCTTTGACATAGAGCACAATGGGCGGATCGTAAATCTGCCGAAGCAGCTCGGGATAATCGGCGTCGGCCTGGGTGAGAATATGACAACCAAACTCCCGGATGCGCCGAAGTTCGCTGCTCAGATCGAGGGTGTCCTCCCAGCGGGCGATGGCGGCGGCGGTGTCCTCGCCGATGCCGTGAACTTTTTGCAGTTGCGCCTGTGAGGCCTGGAGAATGGCCGGCGCCTGGCCGAAATGCTCCAGTAGTTGGCGCACGCGCACCGGGCCTACGTGCTCGATCATATTCAACGCCACCAACGCATCCTGCGAGTCCATGGGGCAGGAGCCTAAAGGAAAAAACCAGGAAAACAAGCGCGAGATTCCGGTTTGGCAACCGCCCCATCCCCTCTTAAAAGGTCTTTACAGGCGCGGGGATGGCCCTCAAATTAAAACCGATGCTTGCGAGCTCGCCACAATCGCGCCGGCTCGGTATCGGGGCTTCCCCCAGAGATAGCCGGCGCACCCCCATCATCGATCTCGATACCGCTATGGAGCGGTCGCAAAACCATTTACTGGGTCTCCAGAAGCCGGACGGCTACTGGGTGGGCGAATTATTTGTCGATAGCACGCTGGTTTCCGACATGGTGGCTTACCATCATTGGGATGGAAAAGTGGATAAAAACTGGGAGCGTAAAGCGGTCAAACACATCCTTTCGCAGCAACTGCATGATGGAGGCTGGAATATTTACTACGGTGGTCCCGCCGAGGTGAATGCCACGATCAAAGCCTATCTGGCGCTGAAACTGGCGGGCGTTCCGGTGACCGCCCCGAGCATGCTCAAAGCCCGCGGCGTGGCGCTCAACCTGGGCGGCGTGCCGCGGACGAACACGTTCTCGAAGCTGTATCTCGCCCTGATCGGCCTGTTTCCGTGGAAATACCTGCCCACCATTCCGTCGGAGGTGCTGCTCATCGGCAAATGGTTCCATGTGAATTTTTGGGAAATGAGCAATTGGAGCCGCGCCATGCTCGTGCCGCTGTCCATCATCAACCATTATAAGCCAACTCACCCAGTCAATGTCACGCTCAGCGAACTCTATCCCGAAGGCTACCACGAGCGCGATCTGGCCCTGACGCCCGATCCGCGCTTCTTTACCTGGCGCAACTTCTTTCTATCGCTGGACAAACTGCACAAGCTGGCCGAGTGTTTTGCCCGGCAGAAAATCCATCCGTTTCGTAAGCGCGCCCTGAAGAAGGCGGAGCAATGGATGTTGGAACGCTTCGAGGGCTCGGACGGTCTGGCCGCCATTTTTCCGGCCATGCTCAATGCGCTCATCGCCCTTAAAGCCATGGGCTACCCCGCGGACCATCCGGAGGTCCGGCGCGCCGAAGCCGAACTCAAGAAGCTCGAGCATGAAACCGCGGACAACCTTCGCATCGAGCCGTGCTTCTCGCCGGTCTGGGATTCCGTCATCGTGGCCATCTGCCTGGCGGAATCAGGCGTGTCCGGCGATCACCCCGCGCTGCGGAAGGCGGTTAACTGGGTGCTCGACCGGGAGATCCGTTTTCGCGGCGACTGGCAGTACAAGAATCCCGCCCAGGTGGCGCCCAGCGGCTGGGTGTTCGAGTATAACAACAAGTGGAACCCGGACGTCGATGACACGGCCATGGTTTTGCTGGCGCTGCGCCAGGTGCCCACGGAGAATCCGGAACGCTGCCGGGCCGCATTCCAGCGCGGGCTGGATTGGATGCTCACCTTCCAATGCAAGGACGGCGGCTGGGGAGCCTTCGACAAGGATTGCACGAAAAACATCCTGGAAAAGGTTCCCTTCGCCGATCACAACGCCATGCTCGATCCGGAATGCGCCGACATCACGGCGCGCATTCTGGAGCTGCTGGGCGGCGAGAAATTTCCGCTCGATCATCCGCAGATCCAAAAGGCGATCCAGTTCTTGCGCAACCAGCAGGAAGCCGACGGTTCCTGGTACGGCCGCTGGGGGGTGAATTACATTTATGGCACCTGGCAGGTGCTGCGGGGCCTGCGGGCGCTCCATTACGACATGCAGGAACCCTGGCTCCGCAAGGGACGCGACTGGCTCGAGAGCGTGCAGCACGACGACGGCGGTTGGGGCGAGCGCTGCAACACCTACGATGATCCGGTGTTCAAAGGCCGCGGACCCAGCACGGCCTCGCAGACCGCCTGGGCCGTCATGGGCCTGTGCGCCTACGACGATCCGTTCCGCCCCAGCGTGCTGCGCGGCATCGAGTACCTGCGCAAAACGCAGAATTCCGATGGGAGCTGGACCGAGCATGAAATTACCGGCACCGGCTTCCCGCGCGTTTTCTACTTGAAATACGACATATACCGGAACGCCTGGCCACTCCTGGCCCTGGCCACCTACAAGAAAATTCAGCGTGGACACCCAGCTCCACCGCCCGGTTGATGGACGCGTGCGCAGCTCACATTTTTCCGCAGGACTGGGAGCGCCGGCATCTTGCCGGCGTGGACGGAGTCGAACACGTCGGCAAGATGCCGGCGCTCCCAGTGAGGAGTCAACGCCCGAAAAAGGTGAGATGCGCGCAAGGACGCCGAGCATGGCCGCTGGGCCAAGACATCTTCCC